>JAPXTT010000164.1:0-3354 GCA_033812395.1 Leucobacter sp.
AAATGAACCTATCGAGGTGCTGGTCGCATCTGACGACCGAGACCAAGCCCCAACAATGAGTCGACCGCTCTCAATCACGCTCGGCGCCCTCTTCGTGTTTGGGCGCGGCGTTGCCGGGCTCGTCTGGATTGGCGCGTTTCTGCTCGTCTGGCCGACACTCGCTGCCGAAGAGGGCGTGACCGTCGATGAGCAGCCAATCATGTTCTGGATAGTGTTGAGCGTCGGTGTGATCGCGGCTCTCATCTCGCTCACTTTTGCGTGGTCGATTTGGCGTGGCAGCAACCTCGCACGC
Organism: Leucobacter sp.; assembly: GCA_033812395.1. Classification (GTDB taxonomy): domain Bacteria; phylum Actinomycetota; class Actinomycetes; order Actinomycetales; family Microbacteriaceae; genus Leucobacter. Next base: position 293 of record JAPXTT010000164.1, read on the forward strand.
GTGCTCATGATGTGCGGAGTGACGATCAGTACCATCTCTGCGGCAACAAGCTACTTCGTGAACGGCGAGCAAATCACCATTCAGACAACCCTGCTGACAGTAGCGCTCGATATTTTGGTGTTGCTCGCACTTTCAAGCCGCGACGCCCGAGTGTGGGCTCGCATGCCCCGTAAGAAGCACGAGCGATAACACCACCCTGCTGACGCCTAGTGCCAACCTTCGTTGTCGGGCTGGTGTAGGTCTTTGCGAGCCTCTACATCTTCGGCACTAGGTTTGCCCCCCAGACCCAGCAGTGCGAGCACCATCAGTGAAACGATAAACACCACTCCAGTCACGATGCCAGCTCGAACGAAGTCAACGACGCCGTCTGGGGTGCGTAACACGAGCAAAACGACCAGTCCTGCGAATACCGCGAGTACACCTGCAAAGCCAACGAGCTCAAGTGGGCGTAACTTGTCTCGGCGAGTAGGTGTCACTGGCTGCTGGTTGGACGAGTTGGGTTCAGTCATTTTCAATTTCCAGGGTGGTTATCTGTGGCTACTCGGAGCCCCGTGTTGAACTGGGAACAGCGTCTACCGTCGGGTGTGGATCAAACGCGGCAATACCGAGAAACACGCCGCGAATAATTGCATAGGCACCAAAGAAACCAATGACTGCCACTGCGTCATCGCGAAACACGAGCGACGCAATTGCTAGGGCAACACTGAGCAGAATTGAGGGAACAGCCACCTTCGTTGGTTGCACCCCTCGCACCAGCCGCATCACTGTGATCACTGCGGTCAATGATGCCCACAACGTGAGTACAAGCGCCATAGTAAAGGTGTCATTTACCGCAAGCAAAGAACCGGCTGCAGCAAATGCAACGACCGATCGAGCCGCGATCCACCAGCTTTCTAAGGTGCCCCGCAGCGCCAAATATTCTAGGAGTGTTGCTGCGCCAATCAGGGCGAGCCCCCCACCGAGAAGCCAAAGGTCGAAACTCAGGTCGCGGTGCAGAGGGGCACTAAATGCAATCGCAACGCCCACCGCAATGAGCACTGCTGCACGTATCACCTGTGCCGCCCGAATGCCCTGAAAAACGGATGACTTCGTGGTGCTCAAGTCGCCACCCATCGTTGCCTCCGTCTCACTGTTCATAGCTTGCGACAGTCTACTCCTCTCAGGTGTGAAGAGCCTCTGCCAGGCATATCTGATTCAGTTCGGGCACTGGGCAGTGCACTGTATTCGGCTACAACCCTGACGGCATGTCTTGAAAGCGCGAGTAGTGCCCCTGGAAGGCAACCGTGACCGTTCCGGTGGGCCCATTGCGTTGCTTCGCGAGAATAAAGTCGGCCTCGCCCGCGCGCGGGCTGTCTCTGTCACCCGCGGCCTCACGATGCAAAAGAATCACCATATCGGCGTCTTGCTCAAGAGAACCCGACTCTCGCAGGTCACTGATCGCTGGCATCTTGTCTGCGCGTTGCTCTGATGCGCGGTTCAGCTGCGAGAGCGCAATCACAGGAACATCGAGTTCTTTTGCGAGCAACTTGAGCGAGCGTGAAAACTCACTCACCTCTTGCTGTCGGCTCTCTGATTTCTTGCCAGATGAAAGCAGCTGCAAATAGTCGATTACCACCATCCTGAGGCCATACTGCTGCTTCAGCCGACGACATTTCGCCCGTATCTCAACCAGGGTGAGGTTGGGGCTGTCGTCAATAAAGAGTGGCTTTTCTGCGATGCGCGCCTGTGTAGCCGCGAGCTTTTGGTAGTCACGGGTATCGAGAGTGCCTTTACGTAGCGTCTGCAACGGTACAGATGCTTCAGCTGAAAGCAGACGCATTGCAATTTCTGCCCGCCCCATTTCGAGCGAGAAAAACACAGTGGGTGCATCGGCGTGCACTGCACCGTGACGTGCCACATCGAGTGCTAGCGTCGACTTGCCCATGGCAGGTCGCGCCGCGATGATAATCATTTGACCACCCGAAAAACCGTTTGTCATGGCATCGAGTTCGCTAAAACCAGTGGGAACTCCGAGCATGCCACCTGGCATTTCACGCGCACGAGATATCTCTTCAAATGCTGCCTCGACAGCAAGTGACAGCGGCACGTAGTCTTCTGCCTGATCTGCACCCGTCACCGTATATATTTCGGCCTGAGCACTGTTGACGAGATCTACCGCTTCACCTTCACCGGCATACCCCATCTGAGTGATGCGAGTACCAGCCTCGACGAGGCGTCGAAGCAACGCTTTCTCAGCAACAATCTCAGCGTAAAAACTCGCGTTTGCGGCGGTCGGCACAATGCTTGTGAGTGTGTGCAAATATTCTGCACCGCCCGCACGTTGTAGGTCGGCAGACTTTGCGAGTTGATCAGTCACGGTAATGACGTCTGTGGGGTCACCCTGTGCATACAGCGTGAGTACTGCTTCATAGATAACTTCGTGCTTTGGCACATAGAAGTCGCCCGGTCGTAGTTGACCGGTTACATCGGCAACTGCATCTTTCGAGAGCAGCATGCCCCCGAGCACGCTCTGTTCTGCCAGCAGATCGTGCGGGGGCACCCTCTCGAAGCCCCGTGAGTCATTTTCAAACTCGGGCGGTGCATCGGGAATACCGAGGTGCGCGATCGACAAGGCGATCTCCTTTCAATGGTGGGGTGCACTGAGGCAAGCCGTTTCGCCTGCCGTTTACCCAGTAGACACCAGACCACCGACATTCACGCTAGATCGACTTACTCACCCAGGCAAATGCCTCAACACCATGGCTGTGGATAACTAGGTGCATAACTCACCGATTTTCGGTGCCTCTTATCCACACATCTGGGGATAACCTGTGCAAAATTCTCATAGGTTCATCAATTATTCATCTATGATCAGGGATTTCATTGAATCTGAGCTGTGGAGTTATTCAAGCTTCAGGTGCAACTTGAAGCTTGCCCGAGGGGTGCCCCTGTGGAGAAATACCGACTTTTAAGCGCCTTGTCAAGTTGAAAGAGGCACGTTAGAAAGATATATTTTCTGGTCGCGCTTGGACCAAGAAAAACCACCGGTGAGACGCCGAATGCGTCTGCAGTGTGAACGTGAG
>JAPXTT010000165.1:0-3352 GCA_033812395.1 Leucobacter sp.
GGCGAAGAGACGAAGCAGCGGGCGCTCGAGAAGCTCGCGAAGTTCACCCCGAAGGTTGGGTACCCGGTGAAGTGGCGCGACTACTCTGCGCTCACCGTCGACGCGGCAGATCTGCTCGGCAACTCGCGCCGCGTCGCTGAGATGGAATTCGACCGTGAACTCGGCAAAGTCGGCAAGCCGATCGATCGTGATGAGTGGTTCATGACCCCGCAGACGGTGAACGCCTACTATAACCCGGGTTTCAACGAGATCGTCTTTCCCGCAGCTATTCTGCAGCCGCCGTTCTTCGACGCAACATGGGACGATGCCGCGAACTACGGCGCGATCGGCGCGGTGATCGGTCACGAGATCGGTCACGGCTTCGACGACCAGGGCTCGCAGTACGACGGCGACGGCAAGCTCACCGACTGGTGGACGGCCGAAGACCGCGAGGCGTTCGAGGCCCGCACGAAGGCGCTGATTGCTCAGTACAACGCGCTCTCGCCAGAGGGCGCAGACGGCCAGACCGTCAACGGCGAGTTGACGATCGGCGAGAACATCGGCGACCTCTCGGGGCTCGAAATCGCGTGGAAGGCATATCTCATCTCGCTCGATGGTGCCGAGCCACCGATCGTCGAGGGGCTCACCGGCGCTGAGCGCTTCTTTCTTGCCTGGGCACAGGCCTGGCAGCAGAAGTCGCGGCCCGCTGAGACGGTGCGACTGCTCACGATCGACCCGCACTCGCCCAACGAATTTCGCTGCAACCGGATCGTCGCGAACTTGACCCCGTTTCACGAGGCGTTTGGTACGAAGCCGGGCGATGGGTTGTGGCTCGAGCCCGAAGAGCGCGTCGCAATCTGGTAATCGCCTCGTACGGCAGCGTGATCCTCGCCCCCTTTCGAGATCAGTGCCGGGCATCGAGCCCGCGAGATGCCCGGCGATCCTCGGTCATAAATACGGAAGAGGCACAAAAAAGCACACCGTTGCGACAGAATCATGTGTGTTTATGTGCATATTCCGTGCTGAGATGCAGGCGGGTGCGCCGAACCTGACTCGGTGAGGCATACAAGTGCAGCTACGGTAGAGAAATGTTTCTGACGTCGTTGCGCGCCGCGATCGCGCGAGTTTTCTGGTGGCTCTCTCCCTGGAGGCTGGTTCGCGAAGCCGTGCCCGTCGAGAGCCCTCGCATCTTGATCGGGGCGCCGCACACGTCGAACTTTGACTTCGTGCTCATGCTCGGCATTGCATGGGATGCGCGTATGCGCATTCACTGGCTCGGCAAGCGTGAGCTGTTCAAGGGCATTGCTGGCCCGATTATGCGTGGGCTTGGTGGTATTGCGGTGGATCGTAAGAACGCCGCCGGGGTGGTCGATGCGGTGGTCGCAAAAGCTCGTGCCACCGATCGGTTCTTGCTCGTGGTGACCCCAGAGGGCACTCGCCAGGGCAACGGCTGGCGCAGCGGCTTTTACCGCATCGCGATGGCCGCGGGCCTGCCAGTGACCCTGGGTTTTGCAGATGGTTCAACGAAGTCCGCTGGGCTCGGCGAGACACTCACACTGACCGGCGATGTCGAGGCTGACATGGACAAGGTGCGCGCGTTCTATGCCGACAAATCGGGTGTGCACCCCGAGTACCGCACCGAGCCACGATTGCAAGACGAGGCGGGTCTGACGAAGCAGCTTGCCGAGGGCTGAGTACCCAGCAGTCAAAACGTCGGTGGTGCCGCTTAGTCTTCGATCATGTGAAACTCACCTGACTCGAAGGAGCACCCATGGCGCACGCAGCCACTCTTGCGGCAGAGTTGCTTGCCGCTCTGTCAATTAGCGACGAGCATTTCTATGAAGCTACCGCCCTACTCGCGACACGATTCGATAGGCGTAGTGAGCTGGGCGACCTGCGCGCTGACGATGAGGCGCCTGGCGTGCTCTTCGCCTGGTTTGAGCATGCGGTGTCTCGTGTGCCTGACATGCGCGTGTGGGACATGACCTGCAGGGTCAACGACTACTTCGACCCAGATTATGGGTTCTATCTGCCGCATGACTGGCCGTGGAATACGAGAGAAAGACTGCTCTCGTTGAGCGCGCGGCTGCGGTCGCTGCCTGAGTGGCGGCCAGCGTTCGAGCAAGCCATTGTGGCGCCAGACGGGCATTCGATACGCGCGGTCGCATGCTGCGGCGGTGAGGTCGTTGGGGTCGAACCGTTTGCCGCGGTGTGGGCATATCTCAGCGAGCATGTCGAAGACGGGTTCATCTGGTATTTGATTGATCCCTACATTGATGACCGAAGGCTGCCAGGTCTGCTCGCCCTCGCGCGCATGGCGCTGTTGCGCGATGAGATGTGTATGCCGTCAGCCCAGCGCAAGGAGTCACTTTGGTATGTGTGGCGCCAGGTGCTCACCCTGCTGCAGCGGTTTCCGGGCGAGGGCCTCGACTTAGTCGAGGCCGCGCTTCGTTCGCGAGACACAGGTCTGCGGCTGCACACAATCGATCTGCTGAGTATGTACTGGCACGACGTTGAGCTGCCGCTCGACACCCGCAACCTTATTGCCGAGTGTGCGGCAGAAGAGACAGAGCAGGTTGCGCGACGGCGCTTCGATGAGTTGTTGCAGCGAGTGTGATCTAAGCAGAGGCGCTCGAAGAGGCAAGCTCTGCGGTGTGCTCAGCGCAGTAGGCCCCGCGGTGCTCGTCGCAGGCTACAAAGCGCGAACGGCAGCTGTACATTGCACAGTCGCTCAGCTTCTTTGACGGTGTCTCGCAGATTGCGCAGCGGCCGATCACCTCGGCGCCCGCGGCGAAGTCCATGGTCTCGCGGCCATCGAAAACAGCGAGCGAGCCCTCCCAGAGCCCGTCATTGCCGAAGGTCTCACCGTAGCGAACGATGCCGCCGTCGATCTGGTATACCTCGGTGAAGCCACGGTTCTTCATCGCGACTGAAAGGATCTCGCAGCGAATGCCGCCCGTGCAGTAGGTGACGACAGGCTTGTCTTTGAGGTTGTCGAATACTCCCGACTCGATCTGCTCGATGAAGCCATGCGTGGTGCGTACGTCGGGCACCACAGCGCCTTTGAAACGGCCGACCTCTGCCTCCCAGGCGTTGCGTCCGTCGAAGAACACCACCTCGTCACCGCGTTCAGCGACGAGCTCGTTCACGGCTCGGGGGCTCAGGTGCTTGCCGCCGCCGATTACGCCGGCCACATCGACTTTGGTCTCATCGGGAATGCCGAAGGCCACGAGTTCGTCTCGCACCTTGACGCTGAGTTTCGGAAAATCAGCGATGCGCTTCCATGGCACACTGCGATCTTCGCCCTTGAGCATGTTGGCTTCGGTTGCGATGTAGCCGGTGCCATCGCTCCACTTCACGTCGAGCCCTTTGA
>JAPXTT010000166.1:0-3337 GCA_033812395.1 Leucobacter sp.
TGCCGAATACTCCGTCGTCACTGTAGCTCGCCCCGAACGCGTACGCAGTATACGCGAGACCACGCTTCTCGCGAATTTCTTGGAAGAGTCGACTCGACATACCGCCACCGAGCACCGAGTTCATGATGCCGAAAGCGAAGCGACGAGGATCACCCGCTCGCAGACCCCGCGTGCCTATCATGAGGTTGATCTGCTCGCTCTCGCGGGGCACGAGGTGGTGGCTCTGCTGCTGCATTTCGACTGACTCGATGGGCGAAGCCCCGGCTGCCGTAACCTGCGCAGCGCGCCGTTGTGGCGCGCGATCTTCGTCAATGCTCCAACGACCACCCGCGAGCCGCAGCGCCGAAAGCACCTGCTCGACGAGGCGATCGTGGTCTACTGCACCAGCTGCGGTCACGACGAGCGTCGACGGGTCGTACTGTGCAAGGTAGTGCGCCATGACGTCATCGCGGCGCGCTGCACGAATCGTTTCTGGGTTGCCGCCAATTGGTCGGCCGAGCGGGTGCTCGCCGAGTACAGCCTCGAAGAATCGCTCGTTAGCAACGTCAGAGAGATCGTCTGCGGCCATGGCGAGCTCTTCGAGGATCACACCGCGTTCAGTCTCAAACTCTGACTCGTCGATGACCGAGTTGGCCACCATGTCGGCGAGCGTCGCGACTGCACCATCGAGGTCGACGTCGCGCACCTTGGCGTAATAGCAGGTGTACTCCTTAGCGGTGAGCGCGTTATTTTCTGCCCCGATTCGGTCGAAACTCGTCGCTATCTCATAGGCGCTACGTGTAGGTGTGCCTTTGAAGAGCAGGTGCTCGAGAAAGTGAGTACTGCCGAGGCTGCCCGGGGCATCGTCGCGCTCAGCCTGCTCGTCGCGCGAACCAATGCCAACCCAGAACCCGACCGTCGCAGAGCGCGAGCCCGGCATGCGCTCGGTCAGCACTCGCAGGCCACTCGGGTGTACCGTGCGGCGCATGAGGCCGCCACCAAGATCGGCTTCGAGTTCGGGCAGGTCAAGGGGAAGAATGAGTGGCTCTGGCACGTCATCTACCTTACTGCGTCGCACTCCTCAGCTCCGGCCCAGGGCTCACTGCGCAGCCCCAGCCCCAGTCCCGCCTACCCCGTTTGTCCGGCCGGATCGCGCACGTAACAACGGATGGATCTCGCGGTTTCATCCGCTATTACGTGCGTCGTCCGCTGTTACGCACACGCCGCGGTCAGCGACAGCAACAGCGACAGCAACAGCAACAGCAACAGCAACAGCGCATCGAAAAGGATCGCGGCACACGCAAGCCACCCGAAGGCTAGCGGCGATCCCGCGCAACTGCCGCGATACCGCAAAATGAAGGTGCCCCAGGCCAAAACCTGGAGCACCTTCTTATATGCTGTGAGACTTACTCGGCGGCTGCCTCTTCAGCAGGTGCCTCAGCGGCCTCAGCCTCTTCGAGCACGGGCTCGAGCGAGAGCTTGCCGCGATCGTCGACCTTCGTGATCTTCACGAGAATCTTCTGACCGATCGAGAGCACGTCGTCAACCGACTCGATGCGCTTGCCACCGGCGAGCTTGCGCACCTCGCTGATGTGCAGCAGGCCGTCTTTACCGGGCAGCAGAGAGACGAACGCGCCGAAGGCGGCGTTCTTCACGACGGTGCCGAGGTACTGCTCGCCAACCTCGGGGTTCTGCGGGTTCGCAATCGCGTTAACCTGCGCGCGTGCGGCCTCAGCCGACTCGCCGTTGGTCGCGCCGATATAGACGGTGCCATCGTCGTCGATCGAGATGTCGGCGCCGGTCTCGTCTTGAATACCGTTGATCGTCTTGCCCTTGGGGCCGATCAGCTCGCCGATCTTGTCGACGGGAATGTTCACGGTGATCACGCGAGGTGCGGTCGGAGCCATCTCGTCAGGCGTGTCGATTGCACGAGCCATGAAGTCGAGAATCTCGGTGCGAGCCTGCTTCGCCTGCGACAGCGCGCCAGCGAGCACGTCTGAAGGAATGCCGTCGAGCTTGGTGTCGAGCTGCAGCGCGGTCACGAACTCCGAGGTACCTGCGACCTTGAAGTCCATATCACCGAGCGCGTCTTCTGCGCCGAGAATGTCGGTGAGCGCTTTGTAGTGACGCACGCCGTCGACCTCGTCAGAGACGAGACCCATTGCGATGCCTGCAACAGCTGCGCGCAGCGGCACGCCTGCGTTGAGCAGCGACAGCGTCGATGCGCAGACCGAGCCCATCGAGGTTGAGCCGTTCGATCCGAGCGCCTCGCTGACCTGGCGAATCGCGTAAGGGAACTCTTCGCGAGTGGGCAGTACGGGCACGAGCGCGCGCTCGGCCAAGAAGCCGTGGCCGATCTCGCGGCGCTTCGGACTGCCAACGCGGCCGGTCTCACCGGTCGAGTATGGCGGGAAGTTGTAGTGGTGCATGTAGCGCTTGCTGGTCGCAGGCGACAGCGAGTCAATCTGCTGCTCCATCTTCAGCATGTTCAGCGTGGTGACGCCCAGAATCTGGGTCTCGCCGCGCTGGAAGATCGCCGAGCCGTGCACGCGAGGAATAACCTGCACCTCTGCGTCGAGCGCGCGAACCTGGTCGAGCGGGCGACCGTCGATGCGAGCACCCTCGGTGAGCACGCGACCGCGCACCACCTTCTTGGTGACCGACTTGTAGGCGGCCGACACCTGGTCAGCGGCCGAAGCCTCGAGCTCGCCAGCCTCGATCTTGGCAGCAACCTCTTGCTTCACGCGAGCCTTCAGCGCGTCGTCAGCATCCTGGCGCTCCTGCTTGTCGGCGATCTGGTAAATCGGCGACAGCTCTGCCTCTGCGAGAGCCGCAACGGCAGCGTAGACCTCGTCGGTGTAGGGCAGGAACACCGGGTACTCCTGCACCTCCTTCGCCGACTGAGCTGCGAGCTGCTCCTGAGCCTTCACGAGCTGGGCAATGAAAGGCTTCGAAGCCTCGAGGCCCTGCGCAACAACTGCCTCGTCGGGCTTCACTGCGCCTGCCTTGATCAGGTTCCATGAACCCTCGGTAGCCTCAGCCTCAACCATCATGATTGCGACGTCTTCGGTGCCGTCAGCGTTCTTGACGACGCGGCCAGCGACCATCAGGTCGAAGACAGCCTCGCCGACCTGCTCGACGTTCGGAAAGGCGACCCACTGGTCAGCATTACCAGCAGCACCCGGGATCAGTGCGAGGCGCACACCTGCGATGGGGCCCGAGAACGGCAGCCCCGAGATCTGGGTCGAAGCCGAAGCTGCGTTGATCGCGAGGGCGTCGTAGTACTCACCCGGAGCGATCGACAGCACGGTCACCACGATCTGCACCTCGTTGCGCAGGCCGTCGACGAACGACGGGC
>JAPXTT010000167.1:0-3327 GCA_033812395.1 Leucobacter sp.
CCGACTGCACCGCATTGGCGATGCGCTCCGCACCGAACTCGTCGTGGTCTTTCGTGAGCACGGACTCGGCGAGGGCGAGTTCGACATTCTCGCAACCCTGCGCCGCTCGGGCTCCCCCTCTACACTCGCTCCGAGCGAACTCGCACAGCAGACGATGGTCACCACCGGGGCGGTATCGAAGCGGCTCGACCGGCTCGAGACCGCCGGCCTTATTTCGCGACGCGAGAACGAGAGCGATGCACGTGGCCGAGTGATCACTCTCACTGCACTGGGCAAGAACGTCATCGACCGCGCGTACGAGGCGCACATGCAAACTGAAGCTCGATTGCTCGCGCACTTCACCGCAGCCGAGCGCGAGCAACTGCAGGCACTGCTGCGATCCTGGTCCCTGAAGCTGGAGCAGTAAACGGCGCTTGACGGAGCATCGAACGCTACCGACGCAAAGATCCCGCCGCAAAGCGACGGGATCTGCAGCGGAGGATAGGGGATTTGAACCCCTGAGGGTGTGAACCCAACACGCGTTCCAGGCGTGCGCACTAGGCCGCTATGCGAATCCTCCAGCGTCGGCGCAAGGCCAACCGTTCTATCTTACCCTTTCGCCGAACGTCGATGATTCGCCGCAGCTCCTGCCGGCCCGGATATCAGCTACGTCGTCGTCGATGTCACCGACGCAGAGGCCGTTGCGAGCGCGGTTGAAACGGCAAGCGCTATCGCTGGCGAAGAGGATCGCCCACTGCGTATCGTGGTCAACTGCGCAGGCATCGCACCGTCTGCGCGCATCGTCTCGCGCAAGGGGGTGCATGATCCTCGCCTTTTCGCGAAGGTCGTCGACATCAACTTAAACGGTACCTTCAACGTGCTCGCGTTTGCTGCCGAACGCATGGCCGCGAACGAACCCGACGCTGACGGGCAGCGGGGAGTCGTCATCAATACGGCGAGTGTCGCGGGCTACGAGGGGCAGATCGGCCAGGTCGCCTATGCGGCGTCGAAGGGTGGCGTGATCAGCATGACGGTCGCCGCCGCCCGTGATCTCGCGCAGCACGGCATCAGGGTCAACACCATCGCGCCCGGCGTCGTCGAGACGCCGATGCTGGCGACAGTGTCAGACGAGTTTCGTGAGGCGCTCGAGGCGAGCGTGCCGTTTCCGAGCCGCCTCGCCCGGCCTGACGAGTACGCGGCCCTCGCGACATTCCTGATCTCGCACGACTACATGAACGGCGAGGTCGTGCGCATGGACGGCGCGCTACGCATGGCACCGCGGTAGGCGCACGTCTACACTCGCGAGCCCGACTCAGTTGTGTCAGCGGGGGTCATGACGCTGGTCGGTGCTACAACCTCTTTTGAACGGTGACGCGACGCAACCAGCAGCGCGACACCGAGCACCGCACAGAACGGCCGGTACCAACGGTTGTCAAGCTCGACAAAACGCTTGCCCGACTTCGGCAGGCCAAGCAGCGCGAGCGCGGTCTCACCGCCGAACACGGCCCGTGCAACCAGTAGCAGCCCCGCCCCTCGGCGCAGCGCAACGGGCAGTGGCCCCTCGCCGAACGCACCGACGGCCACCACGCCTCCGACAAGCGCAGTGGCGGCAACCGCTCCGGTCGCCATCGAGTCTGGAAAATCTCGACTGCCGACGATCTCAGCCCGCGAGTGCCAGCTCAATCGCAGCGAGCAGGGCCGGGTCTTCGGGTGTCACCGTGCTGCGAAAACGCACGACGCCCTGAGCACCGCGCCCACCGGCACCGTCTGCATCGGCGCTCACTACGAACTTCTCGAAGTTCCAGCGAACGATGCCGCCGATGCCGCTCTCGTCTTTCGCGCGCTTCAGTTCGCGGAACAGAGGATCAGCCCCGCGCCCGTTCACCTTGCCCTTTGCGAGCAGCGGAAACGTGACACCGTAGTTGAGCTTGCAGAACTCGCCGATCTCTTCGGCGGTGCCCGGCTCCTGCTTCAAGAACTGGTTGCAGGGCATGCCTATGACGGTGAGGCCGCGCGGGCCGTACTCACGATGCAACGCTTCGAGGCCCTCGTACTGCGGAGTAAAGCCGCACTTCGAGGCAACGTTTACGATGAGCGCAGCGCCCGGAGCAAGATCGCCGAAGCGCTTCGTCGTACCGTCGAGCAGCGTTACCTCTGTGTCCTTAATACCCATACCTCTCATTGTGGCGGAAACGACGACGCAGGCATAGGTGCGCGACGGGATGCGACAGGATAGAGACATGACCAGCGAATACTCAGCCCCAGCAGCGCCCGCGGGCGCGCCCGCAGACCGCCTTGAGATTGGCGACCGCATTGCAGCGCTCATGCCGCGCACGCTCGACGAGCTCACCGAGCTCGTCGCGATCCCTTCCATTGCCGATGATCGCATTGTCGACCCGGCCGAGTGCGTGCGCGCGGCTGAGTGGGTGCGAGAGGCGTTTCGTGCCGAGGGCATTCCGGCAGAGCTCGAGCTCACACCCGACGGCACCTACGCGGTCATCGGCCACCGCCCCGCACCCGAGGGCGCACCGACGGTGCTGCTCTACTGCCACTACGACGTGCAACCGATTCTCGACGAGCACGAGTGGCTGAGCCCGCCCTTTGAGCTAACCGAGCGCGACGGTCGCCTCTACGGCCGCGGCGCCGCCGACTGCAAGGGCAATGTGCTCGCGCACCTCACTGCACTGCGCGCACTGCGCGATGGCGCGCCCGCGGACGGCGCAGACACCTACCCGGTTGGGCTGATCCTCGTTGCCGAGGGCTCTGAAGAACAGGGCCGCGCCAGCCTCGACCAGTACGCAATCGCGAACCCAGACCTCTTCAAGAAGGCTGATGTCATTCTGATTCAGGATGCGGGCAACGCCGCCTACGGCCTGCCGACTCTCTCGGTAAGCCTGCGTGGCGCTGTCGACGTGATCGTGCGCGTCGAGGCGCTCAAGGCGTCGGTGCACTCGGGCATGTTCGGCGGCGCTGCCACCGACCCCCTCGCCGCGCTCATCAGCATGCTTGCGATGCTGCGCGACGAGCACGGCAACACGACCGTGCCGGGCATTCGCGCCGACCAGGTGTGGCAGGGGCTGCAGTACGACGAGGCCGCGTATCGCACCGATGCCGGCCTGCTTGAGGGCTCGCAGCGCCTAGGCTCTGGCACGGTGTCTGACCAGATCGTCGCGCGCCCGGTGGTGACCGTGCTCGGCATCGACGCACCGCCAGTGGTCGGTGCAGTCGCCGCGGTGCAGGCGAAGGCCGCGGCGAAACTCAACCTGCGCGTGCCACCGGGCGAAGACCCTGCGCAGATGCGCGACGCACTGATCGCGTACCTGCACGCCGTCGCCCCGTGGGGCGTCA
>JAPXTT010000168.1:0-3323 GCA_033812395.1 Leucobacter sp.
CGCATGCACGGCATCGCTGTTTTCACCGTATGCGCCGAGCAAGACCTGCAGCGTCGACCCCCACCCGGTGTCGCCACCATCGGGCATCGTGAGGCCGAGCACCAGCGCCCCGGCAAGACTCACCCATGCGGCAATTGTTGCGCGCTTCATGCGGGCATGGTCGAACAGCCCTTTCTTCGTCAGAAAGCCTTGAGCCGCGATAACGACTTGAAGCACGTAGCCGATCGCCATGACAAAAATGGGGCCAAAGAGAATGAAAACCATCATCCACCCGAACGAAAACATTTTCAGCGCGAGCGCAACAAGCGGCAACACGATGAGTGCGATGCCGGTGATTCGCGCGGAGCCGCGGGTTGAAGTTCGCGCTTCACTGATCGGGTCAGGGTTTGCTGCAGTCATGATTTTGGCACCATTGCTTCAGTTGTCTGTGGGTCATCTTCGCCCCAGGGTGTGATTGCGAGGCGTCGCGCACTCTCGGGTGGCACGCCGTGCTGACGCTCGTATGCGGCGAGCGACTCGGGGCTGTCGTGGGTCACACGCAGGTACTTGCCCGACCAGTTATCGAGCTCACCTCGGTGAATCGCGAGCACGAGGTTCGTGGTGAGTTCTACCGGCGTGAACTCTGTGCGGTCTTGATGCAGCTGCATCGAGGTGCTCATGTCGGTGCGCACGGTGCCAGGCGCGACCGCGAACGCGCGCAGCCCAAGCGCAAACCCCGACTCGTGCAGGTGGCCTGCGACCCGAATCACCCCGGCTTTGCTCGAGGTGTAGGCCGAGGCCAGCGCCCAGTCTTTAGCCCCCGCACCCGAAGCCAGTTCGACGACTCGCGCGCTGCGCCGGCCGGCAGTCGTACCGACGGCCGTGGTTTCTGCAGTGCCTTCTGCTGCAGCTTCGATCGCGGCAAGCATACGCGGGATCACCGCGCGTGACACGTTGAACGACCCGATGAGGTTCGTCTCTACGATCTCGCGCCACTCGGTTGGGTCGGCCTGCCAGAGCGGCACTTCGGTGTCGATGCGGCCCGCCGCGTTGACGAGCAGGCCCACGGGGTTGCCCTGCACCTCGAGCTCGTCCGCGAGGGCGGTCGCCGCGACGCTCGTGGCTTCTGCGTCAGTGATATCGGCGGCTCGGTAGACGCCTCGCCCGCCGGCCGCGTTGATCTCTTCAGCAACGGCGCTGAGTTTCGCTTCGTCTCGGGCGATCATGCCAACCGGCACGCCCGCTGCGGCGAGCGCAAGCGCGACTGACCGCCCGATGCCGCGCGAGGCCCCGGTGACGATTGCTGCGCTCTTCTGACTCATGCCCCAAGCCTAGCGAGGGGGTCTGACATTCATGCCCGCTCATCGAGCCCGAGAAACACGAGTCACCGCCCAACCAACGGCGCCGGCCAGAGCTGCCGCTGCCCAACGGTACGGGGTTGCTTGGCCTACACTGGCCCCATGGCCAGGTTGCTCGTTGTGCATCACTCCCCGACGCTGCCCACTCGCGGCATCGCTGACGCGGTGTTGGCTGGCGCGCGGCTCGACGAGATCGAGGGTGTCGAGGTAATCGAGCGCGCAGCCCTCGAAGCGACCATCGAAGACGTGCTCGCCGCAGACGGATACATTCTCGGCACCACGGCAAACTTCGGCTACATCTCGGGCGCGCTCAAGCACTTCTTCGACACGACGTTCAACGCCACGCACGAGGCGACAAAGAAAAGACCGTTCTCGTACTGGATTCACGGCGGCTACGACACCACCGGCGCCGAAATCGCAATGAAGGCGATCACGACCGGCTACGGCTGGTCACTCGTCACCGAGCCGCTGGTCTTCACTGGAGAGGTCGACGAGCAGTACGTGCAGCGCGCGGCTGAGTTGGGCTCGACGGTCGCGGCGACACTCATGAAATAGTTGGCCCCGATTTAGCTCGCACTGGTAATGCGCGGCGCAGTGGTTACTCTGCCCGAAACTGCACTCAAGCTTCTCGAAGCAGACGAAGAGCCTTCGAGGCGAAGTAGACGAGCGGGTGGCGTGATCCTTGTCAAAACGAAGCATCGAGCACGCCGAAGTCTCAGGCGAACGCGAGGTGACCAGCGCGAAGACGGAGAAATAATCTCGCTCGATCCTGGCGACTGAGCGGGGGTTTCTCCGATACTCTGCACGTAGGCGGGGCGCTTGGTTTGCAGTGAGCCAGCGCGATCTGCGGTGATGGAGGGGAAATGCGCGAGCTCATTTTGACGCGACACGCGAAGTCAGACTGGGGCGATGCGCGGCTCGCCGATCACGATCGCCCGTTGAACGCGCGCGGCCTGCGCGACGCGCCTCGAATGGCCCGGCATCTCGCTGGCGATGATGTGGCCGTCGAGCGCATCTTCTCAAGCACCGCGCTTCGTGCGCGCAGCACCGCCGAGGTGTTTGGCGCGCAGCTCGGGGTCGCGGTCGAGCTCGACCCCGAGCTGTACCTCGCTCCCGCCCAGACGCTGCTGCGCAAGGCCGCGGCCTCTGGCGCCTCGTCAGTGATGGTCGTTGCGCACGACCCTGGCATCTCTGATCTCGCTTCGTTGCTGTCGAACGACGGCATTCTGCACATGCCGACGTGCGCGGTGGCGCGGTTCGTGTGGAGCGTCGACAGCTGGGGCGACGCGATCACGCACTCGGTTGACGACTGGAGCTTTGCGGCGCCGAAGACGCTTGCGTAGCACGGTACGCTGAGCGAATGGCGATTCTGATTGACCCGCCCGCGTGGCCGGCGCACGGCACGCTCTGGAGCCACCTGATCTCTGACAGCGACTACGCCGAGCTGCACGCGTTCGCCGCGCGTCTCGGGGTGCCGAGGCGAGGCTTCGACCTCGATCACTACGACGTGCCGGCGTCGCTGCACGCTCGCGCGGTTGCGCTGGGCGCTCGCGAGGTGACTGCGAAAGACGTGGTGTTTTCGCTGCGTGCGGCGGGGCTGCGGGTGCGCGGTGCCGACCGCGAGGCTGCGCGGCCCGCGCAGAGGCGGCAGTACCTCGTGGCCGAATGGGCGCTGCTGGGTGATGCGGTCGGCATTAGCGATGCGTCGCCCGCGCGTTCGTGGGCTGGGCTTGGTTTGTCGCTGCTTGAGAGATGGGGCGAGGATCACCGTCGCTACCACGACGAGCGCCACTTAGAAGACGTGCTGCTTGCGCTGAACCAACTCGCGGTGCGCGGCGAGACCCTTGCGGTCGAAACACTGCTCGCGGCGTGGTTTCACGACGCGGTGTATCTCGGTGCAAGTGGTGGTGCCGATGAGCGCGCGTCTGCTGCGCTGGCGGTCTCGTCGCTATCGGAGTTCGAGCTCAACCCCGCGCTTGTGGCTGC
>JAPXTT010000169.1:0-3223 GCA_033812395.1 Leucobacter sp.
CCCAGGTGCTTGCGGCCGTAGAGCGTGCAGCAGAGGTTGCAACTCCAGCGGCTGAAGTCGCAACCTCAGATGACGCGACTGATCCCACTGCGATCGATGAGTCGTCGAACGATTCAATTGAAGCGGTGCCAACAGTGACCTCGGAACGGCCAATTATCGTGGCGACTTCTGAACCACCGAGCGCTGGCAGGCTCGAGACCGCAGAAGAAATCTTCGCGGCTCACCCCCAGCGTGATAATGGCGCGGCAGCGGCAACCACAACAGCAGTAACAGCAGCAACAGCAGGCGGTGAGGCAACCCCGAGTGGCGCTCTGCAGGCGGCGCTTGAGGCCGAGCCAGCAAATGCTGGGCTACCACCCGTTCGAGATGGCGAGATTCGCATTAGTGCTGATCACCCGATGGCCGCGCTGTACATGCAGAACCCCATGCCGCCTGAGGTTCGTGGTAACCGTGGTGCAGGGGTGCTGATTGCACTGCTTTCTACCGTAGCTTTTGCAGTCGTGTACGCGGGCGTGCTCGCTCTCTGGCTCGCCCCGAGCTACCCGCCGTCGACATTCTTGACTGAGGGCTTGCTGCCATGGGTGCTGAACTGGGGGTTTGCGGCAGCAACTCTAGGTTTCTTTGTGAGCTTCGCTCTGCTCGTGCTGATCGCAGGTCGCGCCAGCTGGTGGGCGTATGTGCTTGGTGGCTTGCTCGTGGCAGCGGCTACCTGGGGTGTGGCACTTGTCGGCTTCGCCCTCGTGGCGCACTTCGCTGGCGAGGGTATTTCTCTGAAGCCGCTTTCACTGCTCGCAGAATACGGACTCTTTTTTCCGGTAATTGCGGCTGGGCTTGTTGGTCGTGAAGTCTCTGTCTGGTTTGGTGCGTGGATCGGCGCTCGCGGGCGCAAGATGAAGCGACTGAACGCTGAAGCCATCACCGAGTACGAGACCGCACTGGCTGAGGTGCAGGCGAAGCAGCAGTGACCGAGAGCCGCCGTCGAGGAGTGACCCGAGGCTATGTCTGGGGTCTGATATTCGCGGTGGCTATTGTCGGTTTTGCAGTGATGCTCGCCGCCTGGTCTGCCATTTCACTGGTCACGGATAGTGGCCCAGTTTCTACACCTGGCATTGGCTACAGCGTTACGGCAGTTACGGTTATGGCCTGTTTGGGGCTGTTGGTGTGGCAACTCTGGTCGCAGTCAGTGTTGCTGTTGCGTGGTCGGCGTGAATTGTCGTGGCGGCACCTGCTCGTGGTCTCGTTTGGGGGCTATCTGGTCTGGGGCATAGTAGGCAACCTTTCAGGGCTGTCAACTACGGACTCCTGGCTGAGCCTTTACGCGCTTTCGCTGGCAGCGTCGTGGGCGTTTGCGCTGGTGCTGTGCTGGGCTCTCCTGCTCAGGCGCGTGTATACAGATCGCCCGGCACCAAGGTGGCCTTGGGAGAAGCGTGGCGAGGTGGGGCCAGATTGGTCAGGCTCTGAAGAGGATCCCTGGACTGATTCAGATGATGATGCCACTGGGGAGCCGCGGTGAGCGGGCAAGATCCGGTCGCGGCCAAGGCCACTGCAGCGGTCGATGCATGGCTGAGGTGGCTGCCGGGCTGGAAACCGGGCACACATCGCGGCCGGTCGCGCATGTGTGGTCGCTGTACTGGATCACCGTTTCTTGTCGCCGCTGGATTTGAGAGTGATACGCCTCACCAGGTCGTTCACGCACTCGTCAGCCGAATGCAACGGATCATCGACAGGGCGGTTGACCAGTACACCGAGCACGAACTGCCCGCGCTACACGCTGAACTTACCGGTGAGCAACTCTGGAACGCAGGTGGCTTCGACCCGAGCTCGGGCCTCGAACCCGAGTACGAGGGTGTTGACCTTGACCCCGAGACCGACGATGACCAGCCTGTTCTGTTTACAATGGCTGAGCTCGCCGAACAGACAAAACCTGATCAGCTCTTACCTAGGCCGCCACTCAGCGCAGTAGAAAAACAACGAATTCGCTACGAGATTGAACTCGCAGACCGATTTGCTGGCGACATTGGGCAGCAATTGTGTTTCGAGCTCGCCGAACACAAACCTCGCATCCAGGCCGCGGTGCAGCGTTTCGTCGAGCCGCAGATTCAGTTGCTGCTCGACGAACTCGCGAGACACCTCGAGTCGCCCCGCAGCTGATTGGCTCATTTCGGCAAGCGCCGCGACAGAGGGTTGGCTGTGACCGGTAGGATTGAACGTCAACGCACGAGAGATCGAGAGAGGGGCGTCGAGGTGGGCAAACGCACGGCGAATCAGCCTGAGATTGGGCCGACCGGTCGCCCAGAGCGCATCATTCCCGCACCCCCAAAGCTTGAGCGTCACGGCCCGGCGCGCATCATCGCGATGTGCAATCAAAAGGGCGGCGTCGGCAAGACCACCAGTACTATCAACCTTGCGGCGGCGCTTGCGCGCTACGGGCGCCGGGTGCTTGCGGTTGATTTCGACCCGCAGGGTGCGCTTTCGGCTGGTCTCGGGGTGCCCGCTCACGACGTACCCACAATCTATGACCTGATGCTCGGGCACGTGAAAGACCCGTACGAGGCAATTCAGCGCACCGCGACCGCGGGCCTCGACATTATTCCCGCGAACATCGATCTGAGCGCGGCTGAGGTGCACCTCGTGAGCGAGGTCGCCCGCGAGCAGATTCTCTCTGGTGTGCTTCGCAAGGTCGCAGCCGACTACGACGTGATTCTGATCGACTGTCAGCCCTCGCTTGGCTTGCTCACCGTAAACGCGTTGACCGCGAGCCACGGCGTGTTGATCCCGCTTGCCTGCGAGTACTTTGCGCTTCGCGGCGTTGCGCTGCTCGTTGAAACCATCGACAAGGTGCGCGACCGACTGAACCCCTCACTCGAGCTCGACGGCATTCTCGCGACCATGTTCGACCCCCGCACGCTGCACGCGCGCGAGGTACTTGAGAGAGTCGTCGATACCTTTGGCGACCAGGTGTTTGACACCGTGATCGGCCGTACTGTAAAACTGCCAGACGCGCAGATCGCAGCAAAATCGGTGCTCGACTACGCGCCCTCAAACGCTGCGTCTGAGGCATACCTCAAGCTGGCCCGCGAGCTGGTGCAGCGGGGCGTTGTCGCCTAGGCCATGCCTTGACCGCGATGACTGAGCAGGAGGTGAGCGAGCTCGCCGCACCTGCCGAGGGCGAAGCGCAGGCGTTTCACGTCTCGATGCAGGCGTTCGACGGGCCGTTCGATCT
>JAPXTT010000170.1:0-3218 GCA_033812395.1 Leucobacter sp.
ACAGTGTGGGCTTTACGGGGGTAGTCATGGATTAACTCTTTCAGATTTTGAAGAATGTAAGTCAGTGCGGTGTATCACTTTTCGCCGCATGGCTGGGCCTGCGCGAGTCTCGGGTTGTAGCCGGCGCGGTGTATCGGGTTCTCACCGCATGGCTGGGTCTGGCGGGAGCTTCGGCTTTGCCGAAGCGGATGGATCTGCGGTGAGAACCGGATGCGCCGCATCGGTGTTCGACCGGAGGGCCACCTAGGCCGTGTAGTCGACCACGACAGGCGCGTGATCAGACCATCGTGCGTCGTAACTTGCGGCGCGATCCACCGTGTAATTTGCAACGCGAGCTGCGAGCTGCGGGGTGACCATGTGGTAGTCGATGCGCCACCCCGTGTCGTTGTCGAACGCCTGACCGCGGTTCGACCACCAGGTGTAGGGGCCATCGACCTCGCCGGCGAAGCGGCGCCCCACGTCGACCCAGCCGAAGCCCGTGCCCTCGGTGCCGTCAACGCCGGTCACGCTCTCGCCGAGCGGGCCGAAGAAACGGTCGAAGTACGAGCGCTCGCGGGGCAAGAAGCCTGAGCGCTTCACGTTGCCCTTCCAGTTCTTGATGTCGAGCTCGCGGTGGCCGACGTTGAGGTCGCCGACGATCGCAGCAAACTCGCGCTCGGCAGCGAGCTCGGTGAGGCGCGGGCCCATCGCGTCGAGAAAGGCCCACTTGGCCTCTTGCTTCGGGGTGTCGACCTCGCCCGAGTGCACGTAGGTGCTGACCACGGTGAAGGGTTTGCCGCCAAGCTCGAAGTCAGCCTCGAGCCAGCGACCGCTCGACTGCACGCTTTCTTGCTGGTCGACGGTGCCGAGCCCGATGCGGTGCGCTGAGGCGGGCACGCGGCTCGCGAGCGCGACACCGGCGCGGCCCTTGATGTTGCAGGGGTCGTGCAGAATGTGCCATCCACTGTCTTCGACGCTGCCAAACAGCTCCTCGAGGTGTGAGTCGTCGGCGCGCACCTCTTGCATCGCGAGCACGTCGACGCCGCGGTTCTCGAGCCAGTCGCCCATGCCCTTGCGGTAGGCGGCACGGATGCCGTTCACGTTTACGGAGGCAAGACGCAGGGTGTCAGACATGCGTAACAGTCTAGTTCTGGGTCTGCGCGGGGCACTACCTCGCTTCGTGGTGGCACCTCTTCGGTGCAGGCTGCTACATTGCGTGCGAGATATGCGTTCCGTGTGTCAAAATTGGGCAATTTCTCGCACGTAGTGCATATCTCGCACGCAACGAACGCAACGCACGCAACGCACGCAACGCACGCAGCACCCGCAACGCACACAGCACCCGGCAGTACAGGCGCAAAGGATCACCCACACGCGCGACCAACCGACCCCAAAGAGTAGGCTCTGCATATGGCAACGCAGCACACCGCAGACCACGTCATCGCAATCGATCAGGGCACCACGAGCACCCGCGTGATCGTCTTCGACCGTGAGGCGCGCCAGGTCGCGAGCGCGCAGCGCGAGCACAGGCAGATCTTCGAGAAGCCCGGCTGGGTCGGTCACGACGCAAACGAGATCTGGCAGACCACGAAAGCACTGCTGAGCGAGGCACTCAAGAAGGCCCGCCTGGGGCGCGACCGCATCGCCGGCGTCGGCATCACGAACCAGCGTGAAACCACTGTTGTCTGGGATGCGCAAACAGGCGAGCCCATCGCCGATGCAATCGTCTGGCAAGACACCCGCGTGCAGCCGATCATTGATGCGCTCGCCGCCGAGATCGACCCCGCAACGGGCGAAGCGTATGGCACCGAGCGCTTCAGAAAGATCACCGGGTTGCCCCTCGCGAGCTACTTTTCTGCGGGTAAGGTGCGGTGGTTGCTCGATGAGATTCCGGGGGCGCGCGCTCGCGCAAACCGCGGCGAGCTGCGCTTTGGCACCATCGATTCTTGGTTGATCTACAACCTCACGGGCGGCGCGGGCACAGGCGCGGCAACAGGCATTCACGTCACCGACGTCACGAACGCGAGCCGCACGCAGCTGTGCGACCTCAGCACCCTCGATTGGAGCGACGAGGCACTGGAGGCCTTCGATATTCCGCGCAGCATGCTGCCTTGCATCGTGTCATCATCGCAAAGGATCGGCGAAATTCGTGGGGTGCCGGGTCTTGAGGGCGTGCCCATCGCGGGCGTGCTCGGCGACCAGCAGGCGGCCACATTTGGTCAGGCTGCCTTCGCCCCGGGCAACGCGAAGCACACCTTCGGCACCGGTGGGTTCTTGATCGTGAACACGGGGGAGCAGCCGGTGTTCTCTGGCAACGGCCTGCTCACAACCGTCGCGTATCGCGTCGGCGAAGAGAAGCCCGTCTACGCGCTCGAGGGCTCGGTCGCCGTGGCGGGGTCGCTGCACCACTGGCTGCGTGACAACCTCGGCATGCTGCGCGACTCGACCGAGATCGAGGGGCTCGCTTCGAGCGTGCCCGACACCGGTGGCGCCTTCATCGTTCCCGCGTTCTCGGGCCTCTTCGCACCGCGCTGGCAACCCGATGCCCGCGGCGTCATCGTGGGCCTCACCCGCTTCGTGACGCGCGCCCACATCGTGCGTGCGGCGAGCGAGGCGAGCGTCTATCAAACTGTTGAAGTGATTGACGCGGCGGCTGCCGACACCGGCGTGCGCCTCGGCGAGCTGCGGGTCGATGGTGGCGGCTCGGTGAGCGACATGATGATGCAGTTTCAGGCAGACATGCTCGGCATCGACGTGGTGCGCCCCGAGATTCTCGAAACGACGGCGCTCGGAGCTGCGTTCGCGGCGGGCCTCGCGGCCGGGGTCTGGTCGAGCCTTGATGAGCTCGGTGGCTTGGTTCGCGAGGGCAGGCGCTGGGTACCCAGAATGGGGGCCGACGATCGCGAGCGCCGCCTGCGTCTTTGGAACCGCGCGGTCGAGCGCTCGCTCGGCTGGGTCGACGACGACGTGCGCGTCTATGCCGATGGCGGGCCCCGCAACTGACCACTTCGCTAGTGTGAGACTGAAACGAAACGAGAGTTAAGCAACGACTGTGATCCTCGCATTATCTGTTGCCCCGAGCGGTGTCGGCCCGGCAGGCCCCGCAACCAACGACGAAGGCTCTGTTTCGCAGGTGTAGCAGGCTTGTGGCTGCTCGTCAGGCATTTACGCGTTGAGCCGATACCTCTCGAGATTTCGTCTTGGGCGCGAGCCAGAGAGAAATACTAGAAGGGGGCTGC
>JAPXTT010000171.1:0-3216 GCA_033812395.1 Leucobacter sp.
CGTTGGGATGGTGTCGTTGTGGCCAGTCTACGAGCGGGTGCCACCTCCCCTGGGTGAATTAGTGCACAGCAAAAAGGTCTTACACTGTGCAAGAATGTACGCATGGCCGCCCTGTCGCAGTTGCTCGCAGACCCAACGCTCGGTCTTAGGCTCGTGCAATCGGCGCCTGAGGATCCTCAGCTGAGCTGGGTTTCTACGACCGAGCTGCTGCAACTCGCCGACTACCTTGAGGGCGGCGAGCTCGTGCTCACCACAGGGGTGTCTCTTGGCGCAAACGACCCGCGTTGGCGTGACTTCGTCGCAGGCCTCAGCAGGGCCCGCATAGCGGCAATCGGCTTCGGTGTCGGCGTCGCTCATGAACGCATCCCGGCTCCGCTCGTTGCCGCGGCGAGCGACTACCGCCTGGCACTCGTCGAGGTGCCCCCACCCACGCCATTCATCGCAGTCAGCAAGGCCGCCTCGAACCTTTTGCGCGCAGACGAGATGCGAGCAGCGAGGCAGGCGCTGCAGGCGCATCAACGACTCATCGAGGGTGCCCGCAGCAGCGCCGACACCGCCTCCGTGCTCGCGAGCATCGCGCAGGCAACAGGCCGGCAGCTCGCCCTCGAGATCGGCAGCGCAGCAGAGGGAACACGAGTAACCATCGCGAGCACGGCAGGGTTTTCGGCGTCGGCCGACCGAGCCCCCTCAGCAGTCGAGATCGTGCCCCTTGACGACGAGCAGCAGGCCCGCATTCTGGTCGCGGCGGGCGCGCCGATCGGCCCCGAGGCTCAGGCGGTAGTCGCGGCGGGCGCGATGGTGCTCGGAATGAACTTTCGGGGCGACCTTGCAGGGCGCGAAGATGAGCGTGAACGATGGTCACGCCTCACGTTCGCGCTGCTGCGCGACGAGGTCGACGCCGCCGCAGCCCGGGTCTTTGACCCAGGCATCGAACTCGTCGGCAAGTTTCGCGCAATTGCCGTGCAGGGCGCTTCCGAGCAGGTGGCAAGATGGCGTCGCGCACCAAGGCAAGGGCCCCAGCGCCTCGTCACCGCGGGCACACCTCGCGAGGACGGCGTTTCGCTCGCCTGGCAGCTGTGCCCTGCAAGCGAGACGGCGATCGCGGCCGCGCAGATCCTGGCTGCCGCACACGACCTCGACATGGTGGTGGGGCGCGCGTTCGAAGTCGGGCAGCTCTCGCTCAGCAGAAACTCGGCGGCCGCACTCACTGCGTCACTCTCGCGCACCGCCACGCTCTATGCCTCACCCCGGGTTCCTCGCGTGCTTCGCGCTGAGCAGGCAACACCCCTCATCGAGGCGTTGCTCAGCAGCGAAACAGAGCACAGCACGGCCGCGTCCGGCGGCCTATCCGCGGCGTCCGCGGCGCTGGGCCCACTCGCTCTCCAAGCTGCCGATCCCACGCAGGAAGGCGCTGATCCTCGCAGATGGCGTCACGATCACCACACCCTGCGCACGACGCTGCGCACGCTGCTTGAGCATCACGGCCAGCGCACCCCGACCGCAGCCCTGCTCGGGGTACACCGAAACACCTTGCGCGACCGAATCGGGCGCATCGAGCAACTCACTGGGCGGTCGCTCGACGATCCAGACGCTCGCGCCGAGCTCTGGCTGGCGCTGCGCGTCGAAGAGCAGCAGGCGGGGCGCTAAGCGTCCCCTCCCGTTCGTGTGCTAATCGCTGCCGGGCTTCGCCTCATCGTGAGTGACGTCGTGAGGCTCATGCAGGTCGTGCAGCGCCCCACTGATGTTGTCGTGCAGAAAGTGATCAACGAGCGCGTCAACCGCGACGGCTTCATTATCACCCTCGATGATCTCCATGCGTATGCCGTTCTGAGTGGCTCGTTTCTTGTCCATATCTCACGATACCCCCGAACCGGGGGCAACAGTCAGTAACCAGAGTAACAATTTTGGCGAATCACACCGTTCAGTAGAGCAGAAAAGCTGCGGTGCCAGTGCCGGGCACACCTGCAGCTGCCACCTGCAAATGATAGGTGGCGCCCTCAGCGGTCACTGGATCACGAGCGATGTCACAGGTTTCGGGGCTGCTGCGCGTGCGATCCCACTGAATTGGCTCGGTTTCTAGCGGCTTGCCAGGCTCGAGAATTATCGCGCGTGTGTCGGCATTTATCTGGCAATCGCTGGATCGCCACACCTCGTCAGAACCACTCGTAATCGTGAAGCTCATGCCTGCGGTACCGAGCTGCGCTTCGCATTTCTCGGGCCCCTGGTTCACGACCCTCAGGCTTAAGAGCGGCATCTCGCCGCCCGCATAGCTGTCGCGGTCAACCAGCGGGGTAACGGCAATGCCGCCGGCCGGGCAAGGTGCGGTTTCACCCGCTTTCGGAGTATTGTTTTGCACCTTGTCTGCGGCAACAATCTCGTCAGGTACCTTCACCTCGGGCGCAGAGGCCGCACCACCGCTCGAACCGGGCTTCACGATGACAAGCACCACGAACACGATAAAAGCAAGCAGCCCGCCGAGCACAAGCAACCTGCGACGCAGGTATACGCCTTTGCTCTCGGGGCCGACCGGGTCCCTGAGAGTGTTCATGCCCCCAGGGTATCTCGTGAAGAACCTAAAGGCGCTTCACCATGCGCGTATTGCCAAGAGTATTTGGTTTGACTCGCGCCAGGTCAAGAAACTCGGCGACACCCTCGTCATGAGACCGCAGCAGCTCAGCATAGACGTCAGCAGCAACAAGTTGCGCGTTCTCGTCAACCGCCTCGAAGCCGTGACGCTCAAAGAAATCAACCTCGAAGGTCAGGCAGAAGAGCTGGCTCAGGCCGAGGTCTCGCGCTCGTCGTTCAATCGCCTCGAGCAGCAGGTGGCCAACCCCGCGGCCCAACCAGTGCTCCGAGACCCCGAGCGTGCGTACCTCTCCGAGGTGCTCCCACATTGCATGAATCGCGCCGTAGCCGATGACCTGATCGTTCTCGTCGACTGCAACTACGAACTCGGGCACAGCCCCATAAAGCTCAACCAGGTCTTTACCGAGCAGAATTCGTCGCTCAACCAGGGGCGCCATCAGTTCGACCATTGCCGAGACATCGCCGGTGCGCGCGGGGCGCACCCGTACCTGGGAAGCTGTGTGAGTCATAGAGCAAGTGTAGTGATCCCACGCAAGATACGACGA
The DNA here is from genome assembly GCA_033812395.1 of Leucobacter sp. Taxonomy (GTDB): domain Bacteria; phylum Actinomycetota; class Actinomycetes; order Actinomycetales; family Microbacteriaceae; genus Leucobacter. The sequence goes on from JAPXTT010000171.1 coordinate 3,132, forward strand.
AGCGCCCGCCCTCAGAAGAGGTACGAGCGCTTCGCCGTATCAGCGGGTGTTACTCGACCGTGCCCGTGGTCGGCGCACTTGAGGC
>JAPXTT010000172.1:0-3210 GCA_033812395.1 Leucobacter sp.
CCGGTAAAAATGAACTTACTAAGGCGATGCGCAAACAGAACCTGCCGCTGCATCAGCTCATGAACTCTGAGGCCATAAAAGAAGTCTCAGCCCAGCTGCGATACGTTGATGTCGCGGGACTCTTTGCAGGTATTGGTGAGGGGCATGTCTCTGCCCAGTCGGTGATTGAAAAGATCACCTCGATCGTTGATCGCGAAGAGAGCGTCGCCGAGGTTGCGGCGACAGTGATCAACTCGCAGCCACAGCGGGCGCGTAAACGTGAGTCTGACTCTGGGGTCGTGGTTCAGGGTGCTGATGACGTGCTGGTGAAGCTCGCGAAATGCTGTACTCCTGTGCCAGGCGATGAAATTAGAGGATTTGTCACGAAGGGCCAGGGCGTCTCGGTGCACCGTGTAGATTGCCCAAATTTTGTTGCGCTCGCGAGCCAAGAAGACAGGCTGATCGAGGTCTCATGGGCACCTACCGCAAAAAGCGTGTTTCTTGTGCAGATTCAGGTTGAGGCACTCGACCGTTCGGGGTTGCTCTCAGATGTCACACGCGTGCTCTCAGAGCATCATGTAAATATTCTGTCTGCGTCTGTGAATACTTCGAGTTCACGGCTGGCGATTAGCCGCTTCGTATTTGAAATGGCAAATGCTACCCATCTAGATCATGTGCTGAACGCCGTGCGCCGCATCGAAGGTGTGTATGACGCATACCGTGTCAACTCTGGTTAACAGCTGCGGTGATATACGCAGCGACGTTACGCAGTTGCTGCTGCGGCTGCCCTGCCGGCAGCGCGCCCACTGAAGATGCAGCCGCCAACAAAAGTGCCCTCGAGTGCGCGATAACCGTGCATGCCGCCCCCGCCAAATCCTGAAGCCTCTCCTGCTGCGTATAGGCCCTCAACCACAGATCCGTCGGCCGAGATTGCGCGACCCTGTAGATCTGTTTGAATACCGCCGAGGCTCTTTCGTGTAAGCACGTGCAACTTCACCGCATACAGCGGGCCTGCCGCGGGATCGAGCAGCCGATGTGGCGGGGCTACCCGGATGAGCTTGTCGCCCATGTAGCGCCGAGCATCTCGCACCGCACTGAGCTGCAGGTCTTTCGTGAACTTGTTTCCGTAGGCGAGGTCTCGCTGACGCACGGCGTCACGCACTGCACCAGGGTCGAGCGGAGCATCGGCGAGCAGCTGCATTTTATTGATGAGTGTGTCGAGATCGTCCGCATGAACGAAGTCGACTCCGTTATCAATAAACGCTTGCACTGGGCCTGGAGCACCTTTTCCGAGGCGTTGCTTGAGCAATTCACGCACAGACTTGCCGGTAAGATCAGGGTTCTGCTCGCTGCCAGACAGTGCGAACTCTTTTTCGATGATGCGTTGTGTGAGCACAAACCAACTGTGGTCGTAGCCTGTCTGCAGAATCTGCTCGAGGGTGCCGAGGGTGTCGAAGCCGGGCAGCGCCGGGGGAGGCATGCGCTTGCCAGTCGCATCGAGCCAGAGCGAAGATGGGCCCGGCAAGATGCGAATACCGTGCATAGGCCACACCGGCGAGTGGTTTGTGATGCCCTCCGTGTAGTGCCACATTCGGTCACCGTTCACCAGACTCGCCCCGGCCTGTTCGGCGATGCCGAGCATCAGCCCGTCAACGTGCGCGGGCACGCCGCTCAGCATGTGCTCTGGTGCGGCCGGTAGGTGAGCCGGCCAGTGCTCACGCACGAGTTCGTGGTTGCCGCCGATGCCGCCGCTCGTGACTATGACAGCCTCTGCTGTGAACTCGAACGCGCCGATCACGTCACGATTTGAGCTTTCACCTCTTGCAGAATTATCTGGCGCGAGCAGCTCCCCACGCACACCTTCGACGCGCCCATCGTGCGTAATCAGCTCGGTAACCCTGTGTCTGGGGCGGTACTTTGCGCGCCCCTCAGCGATGCCCTGCCGAAGCCTGCTCGCGAACGGATGCACGAGGCCCGGGCCGGTGCCCCAGGTGATGTGAAACCTCGGAACGCTGTTGCCGTGACCAGAGGCGGTTGATCCACCGCGCTCTGCCCAACCGACCACCGGAAAGAAGCCGACGCCGCGCTCGCGCAGCCAGGAGCGCTTCTCGCCCGCGGCGAAGTCTAGATATGCCTCAGCCCACTGCCGTCCCCAGAAATCTGTATCTCGGTCGAAGCCCGCGCTCGAAAACCAATCGGCACGGGCGAGTTCGATGCTGTCATGAATGCCGAGCCTGCGTTGCTCAGGTGAGTCGATCAAAAAGAGCCCGCCAAACGACCACCAAGCCTGAGCTCCCAGGTTTGCCTCGTTTTCTTGGTCAACCAGCAGTACCGTGCGCCCCGCATCAAGTGCCTCAGCGGCAGCAACGAGCCCTGATAAGCCAGCACCAACGATGATGATGTCGGCCTGTTCGACCGAGGTTCGGGCGGGTGTTGCAGTCATATGTCTACTCCTTCGGAGACGTTCGGTAAGAGTCTAGGGGAGTCAGGCAACCCGGTGCTCGAGTGAGATTTCTCTCCAGCGTTCACGTGCGAGTCTGATGTGCGGCCTGCGCAGCGTGATCAGCAGCTGGCTCAGTTCTTCTGTAGAAATTTGCGCTATTGACAGCAATTCTCGGCACGAGTGTTGCTCGATCTCACCAAACGTGGGGCTCAGATGCAACAGGTCGAGGATCGTGCGCAGCGGGGTGGTCACGCCAAACTGTCCGAGCCGTGCCACCTCGGCTTCGCTGATTCGTAGTTCATAGCGATGTACTTCACGTGTGTGCTGCGTGCGTGCTCTGCCCGCGAATCCTGCAACACTTAACGGGTCGCCCGGATCTTCAGCCGCGCCCCACACCCAGGCAGCAGTCAAGAGCGTGGCGAACTGGTTGCCTGAAAGGGCTCCTGCGATTGCTGAGAGGCGCACCCTCGGCGTGTCGGGCCAGCCAATGCCGCGCACCCCTGGGCCGCAGGGTATGAGCGCGCCTCGTAGGCGCATTGCGTGACGCAAAGTTGGCGGCCAAAGGTCGTATCGGGGTGGCGATTGCTCCATGCGCCCATGATCTCAAAAATAATCGACGCCTGTAGGGCAAAATGCAAATCTGTGGATAACTTGTAAGGGACGCAGGCCCTGCCTGCGTCCCTTACGGTCAGAAACTCGTGTTTGAGTTAGTCGCCGATTGCTGAAAGCCAGGATTGCTGGGTTGCAAGCTTCTGCTCGGCCTCTGCCTTTGCTTTTGCGTCTGTGGC
>JAPXTT010000173.1:0-3205 GCA_033812395.1 Leucobacter sp.
GGGTAAACCCTCCGGTGGAGGCCCCGACGTCGAGGGCGAGCATTCCACTGGGGTCGACCGAGAACTCGTCGAGCCCGGCCAGCAGCTTGTGGGCAGCACGACTCACGTAGTGGTCACCGCCCTCGACTGAAACGGTGGCACCAGCAGCGACTTTTGCGCCAGCTTTCGTGATGATCTCACCGCCGACTCGCACCTTGCCCTGTGAAATAAACTCGGAGGCTTGGCTGCGCGATCGCGCGAGCCCAAGTGCAGGAAGCACTCGGTCGAGTCGTTCGGCGGCCTCGCCCCAGTTCGCGGTGTCCCTGGCGGTCACAGTGGTCGATACTCGGCAGGCTCGTGGTCGCTGCGCTGCAACTCGGCAAGCAACTCTTCGGCAAGCTGGTCGTAACGTACCGCGCGCTGCTCAAGCGGTTGCGTCTCGATCACTTCAATGCGGCCGAGCAGACCATCGCTCTCGTCGGCGCGGGGCTCGTCGTACTGGCTCATACCATCACTCTATCGCCGAGCACCGACATCTTTGGGCTCGGCTACTGGCGCCTAGCGCCAGTGATCCTCGTACAGCACTTCAGGTACCTGCAGGCCATAGATCGCGAGCCCGGAAGCCCAAATCGCGGCGCAGCCCGCCCGCAGCAGGTTGATGGGCGAGTCACCGCGATCGACGATCTTCACGACGTGGCCTTCCATGCGCACGCGCGCCGTACCAACCTTCGCCGTGCCGTCCTTCTCAACGACGGTTTCAGGGTACGGCTCGTGCAATCCTTCGAGGGTTTCCACGATGAAGTCGGGGCGCATGTCTGAACTCGCTGCGACCAGCTGCTTGGGGCGGTCGACGCCGGTCAGCACGTGCATAGAGGCAATGCCAACCGCGCGCGCGCCCTTCATGTCGGTGTCGAGGCGATCGCCGATCATGAGGGCATCGCGGGTGCCGAAACGCTCGAACGCCGACTCGAAGATCGCGGGCTCGGGCTTGCCGGCGAACTCCGGGAGCCGCTGCACAGCGGTGTGCACCGCCGAGACGAGCGTGCCGTTTCCGGGTGCGAGACCGCGTTCAAGCGGTAGCGTCCAGTCGGTGTTCGTTGCGATCCAAGGCAGAGGATCGCGGCCAGGCCGCTCTGCGAGCGCGAAACTCGCTTCTGCGAGATCTTGCCAGCCGATGTGGGGCGCGAAGCCCTGCACTACCGCGTCAGGGTTGTCATCGGCGCTTCGGGTGACCTCGAAACCCGCCTTAGTGAGCTCGTCGACGAGCCCATCGCCGCCGACGACGAGCACCTTCGAACAGGGCGCTACGGTGCGCGCGAGCAGCGCGGTGGCAGCCTGCGGCGACGTCACGACATCGGCAGTTTCCAGGTGCAATCCGAACTCACGCAGCTGCTCAGCGACCGACACGTCAGTGCGCGAAGCGTTGTTGGTGAGGTAGCCGACCTTGGCGTTCGTTGCCGCTGCGTTCAGTTGCGCGACGGCATGCGGGATCGCGAGCGCGCCACGGTAGACGACGCCGTCGAGATCGGCGAGGATCAGCTCCCGCCCCTTAGCGGGCGCAGCACCGAGTGCGGTCGCCCTTTTGAACAGTGCCACTACTCCCCCTGCGTAGGCTCGAGCGGGGCTTCGGGCTCCGCAGCGCTGTCGGCTTCCCCCGCGCTGCCGGACGCATCCGCGTCACCAGGTTGTTCTGATGCATCCGCACCACTTGGTTGTTCGGCCTCGTCGGTCTCGCTGCTCTCGGGCAGATCTTCGCTTGCCCCCTGGCCACGTTCGGATTCGCTGCGTTCCTCGCGCGGGGAATGTTCGTATACTTCGACGACTTCGATCTGGTCGTGCCCACCAAGGTGCTCGCTCAGGGCAGACTCCGCGAGCAAAGCACGGTCTCGCCATTTGGCGCTCTCCGCTTCGCGTCCGAGATCCTCGAGCACGTTTGCGTATGCAGCGAAGAGCTCCGGGCTCCAGCTAAAGGCCTTGCTCGGATCCAGCTCAGGGATCTCGAGCTCGAACAGAGCCTGCTGGGTCTGTCCGAGATCGAGCCGCGCACCCGACATCGCGATAGCCAGCTGCACACGCTGCTCGGTGTTCAGCTCAATAAGATCAGCCGCGAGACCCGTCTCGATGCCGCGTTCGGGGCGGCCGAGCGCTCGCTCGCACTCCACCATCAGCGCAAGGTGCCCCTGCGAGCCGGTGAGCCTGCGGTAGGTGCGTAGCTCGCGTAGTGCGAGCGCGTAATCGCCGATGTGGTAGGCGGTCACCGCGAGGGTCTCACGCGCAACCGGAATGCGACCGGCGCGACGGCTCGCGGAAATCGCGTGCTGGTGCGCCAGCTGCGGATCATCGGCGATCAGCATGCCGACCATCGCGAGATGCTGTGCCACTCGCTCAGCGGTCTCGGCCTGCAGCGTCTTCAGCTCGTTGCGAGCACCTGGGTGCAGGTCGTTTGGTGAAACGTCTTCGGGAATGAACGGGTCGTCGTGTTCGCTCCGCACGGGGCGCAGTTCGTGCTGCAGCCGCTCGGCTTCCGTGAACTCGCGCCCACGCCCTCCGCGGTCGCTCTTGCCAGCCCCACGAGTGCCGCCACGACCGAACTGCGGCCGATCCCCCTCGCGGCGCGGGCCACGATCGAAGCTGCGCGTTCCGTCTCGCTGAGGGTCACGACCCTTGAAGCCCTCGCCATCACGGCGGGGCCCACGTTCTTGCGACCGCTTGCCGTCGCGACGCCGAGTTGGATCGTAACCGCGGTCGTCGCTTCGTCGCGGGCCGCGATCGAACGAGCGCTCACCATCGCGACGAGGTGCCCGCTCGTAACCATTGCCACTCTCGCGGCGCGGCCCGCGCTCACCTGACTGCCCGCCCTCGCGACGTGGGCCGCGGCCGCCCTGCCCCTGACCATCGCGGCGAGGCCCGCGATCGCCCGAGAACCCACCACCGCGTTTTGCGCCGTCGCGTGAGGGTTGTCCTGAGGAACGCTTCGGGCGATCCGCCCGATCGTCGCGATCGCGATCATTCATTGTAAAGTCTCCGTAAATGCGAAAAGGGCCGCTAGATAGAAGAGTCGATCATCGATGACCTTCTATCTGAGCGACCCTTTTCATGAAAAGGAGTCCGGCGGTGTCCTACTCTCCCACACCCTCCCGAGTGCAGTACCATCGGCGCTGTCAGCCTTAGCTTCCGGGTTCGGAATGTAACCGGGCGTTTCCCTGACGCTATAACCACCGTAACA
>JAPXTT010000174.1:0-3186 GCA_033812395.1 Leucobacter sp.
CCGTGTGCTCGGCATTGTGGTTGACGGCCAGCCCGCCGCCGCTGCGAGCGAGGGGCAGATCGCCGAGCTGGTGCTCGCCGAGACAAGCCTCTGGGCTGAATCAGGTGGCCAAGACAGCGACCAAGGCATCATCGTCGGCGACGGATTCGAGGCAGAGGTGCTCGACGTGCAGAAGCCGGTGCCCGGGCTTATCGTGCACACGGTGAAAGTGCTGATCGGTACGGTTACGATTGACGCGCGTGCCGAGACCCGCGTTGACGCCGACTACCGTCGCGGCGCAACTCAAGCTCACTCGGGTACGCATATCGTGCACGCTGCGCTGCGCCAGGTACTTGGCGAGAACGCCCACCAGGCCGGCTCGTACAACAAGGCTGGCTATCTGCGACTCGACTTTACTCACAGCGAGGCGCTGAGCGCTGAAACGAAGAGCGAGATCGAAGAGATCTCGAACCTCGCCGTGCGTAGCGACTATGAGGTTGTTACCCGCGAGATGGGGCTCGACGAGGCCAAAGAACTTGGAGCTATGGCTCTCTTCGGTGAGAAATACGGCGACCGCGTGCGCGTCGTCGACATCGGTGGCCCGTGGTCGCGCGAGCTGTGCGCCGGCACCCACGTCTCAAGTTCGGCTGAGGTTGGCATGATTAACCTGATCGGTGAAAGCTCAGTCGGCAGCACGAACCGCCGCATTGAATCGCTCGTCGGCATAGAAGCTTTTCGCAACTTTGCGGTGGAACGCTCGATTGTGCAACAGCTGACTTCTGGGCTGAAGGTGCCCCGCTTCGAACTGGTTGAACGAGTCAGCGACCTCGCGACCCAGCTGAAAAATGCAGAGAAGAAGATTGCACAACTCGAGGCTGCAAAGCTGACAGAACGCGTGCCTTCCCTGCTCGAGGGTGCTGAAACTGTTGCTGGGCTGCGAGTAATTATTGCTTCGCTCGGTGTGGTAGGCGCAGCTGATGACGTGCGCGGTCTCGCGCAGCAGTTGCGAGATCGACTTTCTGCAGAAGCCGCGGTTGTTGTGCTCGCTGGCGAGGTGTCTGCTGCTGACGGGGCGAGCAAGCCTGTTGTGATTGCTGCAACAACTGCTTCGGCACGTGAGGCAGGCGCAAAGGCAGGCGCCCTCGCTAAGCTTGGCGCTCAGGTGCTCGGCGGCGGCGGCGGCGGCAAAGACGATCTCGCTCAGGGCGGCGGCACCGACCCTGCGAAGATCAACGACGCGCTCGCCGAGATTCGTCGAAGTCTGGCCGGCTAGCGCGTGCGTTCTGGTGTGCGGCTTGGCATCGATGTGGGCAAGGCCCGCATCGGCGTCGCTCGCTGCGATATGCACGGTATGCTCGCGACCCCGCTCGAAACGGTGCCGCGTCAGGTCTCTGGAGACCTCGATGTTGCGCGGATCCTCGACCTCGCAAGAGAGTACGACGCAACAGAACTTGTGGTCGGCCTGCCGCTCGGCATGAGCGGCCATCGCACCCCCTCAACAGCAGACGCTGAAGGTTTTGCGAAGAGGATCGCGGCAAGCCTTGCGCGCGCCGGTGACCCGGCCGCCACGATTTCTGTGCGACTCGTCGATGAACGACTTTCGACGGTGTCGGCGCAGGGCCAGCTGCGCCAGGCGGGTAAGAAGACAAAACAGAGCCGGGGCATTATTGATCAGGCCGCTGCGGTCGTGATCTTGCAGCACGCACTCGACGTGGAGCGGGCTCGCGGGGAAGCACCCGGTACCTTAGTAGTTCAAGATTCACACCACGCCGCAGAAAGTGACCCATCATGAGCCACAGCGTCAGCGACAACAAACGCACAAAAAAGCGATGGATCATCGCGCTCAGCACGGTGCTCGTACTACTGCTCGTGCTTGGCGGAGCCGGGGCCTACCTGTGGGGGCAGTACGGTGATCGTGTGTCGCAGATGCTCGGGTGGACTACGAACGATTTCGAGGGTCAGGGGCACGGCGAGGCGATCGTCACCATCCGCGAGGGCGATATTGGCGAGGACGTTGCAAGGACACTTGCCGACGCGGGCGTGGTGAAGACCTCGCAGGCCTTCTATGAGCTCTTGCTCGCGCAAGATACTCCTGTTGAGTTTCAGATCGGCTCATACCGGCTGAAGCTTGAGATGAGCGCGCAGGCTGCACTCGATGCGTTACAAGACGAGACAAACAAGGTTGAACTCACCGTGGTGCTGCCAGAGGGCATCTCTGCAATGGACGCGCTTTCGCGCGCCGCAGAGGTCACAGGGTTGCCCCTGAGTGACTTCGAAGCAGCAGCAAAAAACCCGACGAATTTTGGGGTGCCAGCTGATTTTCCGTCTCTTGAGGGGTTTCTGTTTCCTGCAACCTATGTGTTCGAACCGAACGATACCCCCGACACGATCATTCAGAAGATGGTTGATCGTATGAAGCAGGCGCTTGCAGAACACGGGGTGCCCGAGAGCGATTCGCTGCGTGTGTTGACACTTGCATCGATCGTGCAAAAAGAGGCTGGAAACACTGAAGACATGCCAATGATTTCGCGAGTGTTTCTGAATCGCATAGACATTGGCATGCACCTGCAGTCAGATGCCACTGTTTCTTACGGCACCGGCAACCCTGACAACACTGTCTGGACCAGTGATGCAGAGCGCGAAGATGCGAGTAACCAGTTCAACACTTACGCGAACCCGGGCCTGCCGATCGGGCCGATTGGCCTGCCGGGTGATGCCGCGATCGACGCCGCGATGCACCCCGCCGACGGGCCATGGATTTTCTTCACCGCGATTGATCTCGAGAACGGCATCACAGCGTTTGCGTCTGACGAGGCCGGACACCAAGCGAATGTTGCGAAGTTGCACGAGTGGTGCGATGCGCATGAGAGCGCAGGCGGAAAGTACTGTGACTGATTCGGGCGTCGTGAGTGATGTGCGGCTCATGCTGCCGCATGATGCTCGTCTGGCTGTGCTCGGTTCGCCGATCGCGCACTCGAAGTCACCAGCGATTCACGCTGCAGCCTACCGTGAGATGGGACTCAACTGGCGCTACGGTCGTCACGAGCTGGTGGCAAGTGAGCTTGAAGACTACCTAGCTGGGCTGGGCGATGAGTATCGCGGGCTTTCTCTTACGATGCCTCTCAAAGAAGAGGCGTACCGCCTTGCGCGCGTGCTCGACCCTGTCGCAGCACAGAGTGGTGTAGTGAACACGCTGTTTCGACTTCC
>JAPXTT010000175.1:0-3163 GCA_033812395.1 Leucobacter sp.
GCTCAGCGAGCGCAGAATCTGGGTCGCGCGCGGTGATGTCGAAGAAGGCCAGGTCGGCGAGCGCACCAACCCCGAGCTGACCGATGCGTTTCTTGCCCACGTGCAGCCCGAGTGCGGTTGCCCCGCCGAGGGTCACGGCCGAAAACAGTCGTTGATGCAAGTCTCGCGCCTCGTACCCTTGACGCCTGGCCACCTGGTAGAGCAAACCAACGTCGGCGAGCGGGTCGAGAGAGGGTGAGGATGAGAGCGAGTCCGTCCCCACGGCGATCGGGTTGCCCTCGCGCAGGTAATCGGCAACCGGAGGCATATCGAGGCCGATGATCTCGTTCGAGCGCGGGCAGAGGGCGACGCTCGTGCCACGGGCACGCAGCAGCGCACGATCGTCGGCGTTCACGTACACACCGTGCGCAATATGGCAGTCGGGGCCAAGCACTCCGAGATGGTCGACGAACTGAGTTGACGAGACGCCGATCCCTTTCGAGCGCAGCGCGCGAAAGCTATCGGCGCCAAGCGTCGGCCATGCTTCTTCCCCGCCACCGAACACCGCGCCGCGTTCTCGCTCCATGTGCGCCTCCGCGAGGTGAATATGCAGGCGCAGCCCTTCTTCGCGCACGATATCGGGCAGTTCGAGCAGTGGCTGCACCTCAAGCGAGTACGGGGCGTGCGGTGAGACGCCCCCGCCCGGGGGCCGCGGGATGCGGCGCAGTTGATCGCGCACGCGCTCACGCTCGGCTGTGGTCCAATCGGCGTTGCTCGTTCCGTAGACCTCCCAATAGGCAATCCCGTGCAGGCGAGCATCGTGCAGGGCCGAGAGCGCCGCCTCATCGGTGACCACGTCAGCAATCGCGGTCACGCCCGCGGTGATCGATCGAGAGGCGCCGTCGGCAGCGGCTGCGGCCCAGTCGTGGCCCGGTCGCTCGTACGCCGCGTCAAACGCGTTTCCCCAGTCGTCGAAGCCGTTGTAGTGCCGATTCGCCACCTCATGCATGTGCGTGTATTGCAGGTGGGTGTGCGCATTCACGAGCCCGGGGGTGAGCACCCCGTCCCAGTGTTGCTCACGAAACGGAGCGCCGCGCTGCGCGAGCGCATCAAGCACCCAGCGTCGGTCACCGACGTGCAGAATGCGTTTGCCGCGTACCGCCACCGCGCCGTCTTTGATGCGCGGGCTCGTCACCGGCACCACAATGTTCGCGCTGTAGACGACGATCTCTTGGTTCACGGCTTTGAGTCTAGGGCGTTGGCGCAGCGCCGGCCCCCTCCTTACGCCCGGTAACGATGTGCGTGCCAGTCCTGCGCCGCGCCTCCGGGTCGTTTCGATGCGGTGCGAGGATCGGCAGCTCTACCGAAGGCGGTGAGCGCAGCGCGGGCAACGCGATCCTCGTCGCCGCTGCTCAATCGATGCACGCCTGGTTCGAGCTCGCCCTGGGCGATCCGATCGAGCGCGACGAGCTGCGTCGCGAAGCTGAGATCCATTGCTTCGATGGGGTTACCCTCGGCGGCCGTGTAGTTCACGCCTCCGCCGCCAGCCAGCAGAAGGAACCCCTCGTCGCGAGAGCTATCAGCGGGGCACCACCTGTCGAGGTGCTCGGCGATGCCCGTGGCTTCCCACCCGAGGGCCAAAAGCTCGTCGAGACCGACCTCATCGTCGATACCGCCTGCCACCGCAACCACCGCGCTTGGCCTGAGCAACCGCAGCGCCTCAGCGTTCAGCGTATGCCAGACTCCTGTCGCGCTCACCACTACGTCGGCGTCCGGAAGCGCGAGCTCAAGGGAGGCTGCCTCGTGCCCGTCGTGCATTGCGGCGAGCGCGCGCACGGCGTCTTGCTCGACTACGGTGATGCGGGCACCGAATGCGGACGCGAATCGCGCAACCCCGAAGCCGACTGGGCCGTATCCAAGCACGACCCAGCGCTTGCCGTGAACCCCCGCCGTGATCCCCGCCGCTGCGGCCTCGTCCCGGTCGAGCAGGTCGGCGATCGCGAAGACGCAGCTCTGCCCAGTGCCGATGAGATTGTCGAAATCACGTTTCGTTCGCGCGTCATTCGCGGCCAGCACCGGAAGCTGCAGCGCCCCGAGCGCCGCCATCTCTTCAAGCGGGCGCACCCCGCTCGTGGTCTCCTCGCTCGCCGCCCGTAGTTCGCCGCCGTTGACCGAGAGCACGCTCTGGTGCTCGGTGTGCGCAAGCCGGATCAGGTGCGCTCCGTCGTCGACGAGCAGGGTCGGCGCCCATTCCAGCGCGGCTGCCGCGTGCTCACGGTCGAGCGTTTCCGTGTCTGCCGCCGCAGTCTCTTGCTGGGGCGCAAACACCGCGCAGCCTCGGCTGGCAAGCTCCGCAGCGATACGGGGGTCGGTTTCGTTCACGGCCCCGAACACGGCGACGTCGGCTCCGGCACGCATCACCGCGAGCGCGAGCGCGGCGGTCTTCGGCTCGAGCACGAGGCTCAGCAGCACTCGCTCTCCGCGCAGCACGCCCCGCGCAGCAAGCTCGTGCGCGATCTCACCCGTGGCCCCCATGTTCAGCGCGGCCCATTCGATTCGCTCACCGGCGGCACGTTCCCGGAGCGGGCCGGCATCGACCCGATCCGAGATAACGAGCGAGCGAGCGGCCACGGTCTCGCTCTCCTCGTGCGCAGCAGCATCCCGCCAGAATCGGGCCCCCATCCGTTCGAGCACGGCAGCAACGCGTGAACGCACTGCCTGATCCTCGATCTGCAGCTCAACGACTACACCCGCAATCGCCCGGTTGCCTGAACCAGCGGCGCGGCGAATCAGGCGTTCGGCGCGCAGCGATACGGGGGTGTGCTGGTCATGGGGCTGCGCTGAGGTCGGCATGACGCCCAAGTGTAGGCCACCGCACCGACACTCTACGATTGAGCACTATGGATGCCCCCGCACACCCGTCATCGAACGCGCTCGCCGACCAGCTCGACTCGCTGCCCTATACGAGAAAGCACAATCGGGTGCTCTTCGGCTCCGGCCTCGGCTGGGCGCTCGATGCGATGGACGTGGGTCTGATCTCGTTCATCATTGCCGCGCTCGGGCAGCACTGGCAGCTCGAGAAGGGCGAGCTCGGGCTGATCACCTCGATCGGCTTTGTCGGCATGGCGATCGGCGCGACGCTCGGGGGCCTGCTCGCCGACCGTTTCGGTAGGCGTCAGGTGTT
>JAPXTT010000176.1:0-3144 GCA_033812395.1 Leucobacter sp.
GAGAAGAACGTCGAATACCTGCGTCGCCGATTCGACATTCTGAAGAACGAACCGTTGTTTGCCGACATGGAGTTCAGCGAAGACCCCGAGACGATCGCAGAGTGGGCGCCGTTGCTCGTCGAGCGTCGGTCGAAGAGTGAGGTCTTCGCGGCAACTCGTTCTCAGAGCGGCACCGATGTTGACTTCGGCGAGCTAACCCGCCAGCTGATCGATCAGCTCGTTGCCGCCGGCGCGACGCTCTCGCTCGGCCAGGAGGCCACCAATCTGCGTCGGCTTGCAGACGGCAGCTGGGACATCGATATGCGTAGCCGTACCGGTTACGCCACAAGCACGCTCAATGCTCGCTTCGTGTTCGTTGGGGCAGGCGGCGGCGCGCTTTCGCTGCTGCAGTCTTCGGGCATTCCCGAGATCAAGGGCTTCGGTGGGTTTCCGATCAGCGGTAAGTTTTTGCGCTGTGACAACCCAAAGGTTGTGCGCGAGCACCGCGCAAAGGTGTACGGCAAGGCAGCGGTTGGTGCGCCCCCGATGTCGGTGCCGCACCTTGACACACGCATCGTCGATGGTAAGGCGAGTTTGCTGTTCGGCCCGTACGCAGGGTTTAGCCCGAACTTTTTGAAGAAGGGCTCGTGGTGGGATCTGCCGGGCTCGGTGCGCCTGCACAACCTTGGCCCAATGATTCAGGTCGGCCTGAAGGAGTTTGGCCTCGAGAAGTACCTGCTAACTGAGGTGTTTGCGAGCCGAGAGAAGCAGCTCGCTGCATTGCGCGAATACATGCCTTCGGCGCGCGCAGAAGACTGGCACATGATCACCGCGGGCCAGCGCGTGCAGGTCATGAAGAAAGACCCTGAGAAGGGCGGCATTCTGCAGTTTGGCACCGAGGTTATCACCGGCGCAGAAGGCTCTATCGCGGGCTTGCTCGGCGCCTCGCCCGGCGCTTCGACCGCGGTGCATGCGATGCTCAACGTGATGCAGAAGTGCTTTCCCGAGAAGTTTGAGAACGAATGGAAGGCAGAGGTGCTGAAGCACATTCCTGCCTACGGCACCGGGGTCAACCACGATGCCGCTGCGGCTGCCGCGACCCTCGCTGCAACCGCTGAGACGCTCGGCCTAAGCACCTCGTCTGACGAGTCGCAGGCCGTCGAGGCTGGCGCTGCCACCGCTTAGTCGCGGTGTCTGATGGCTCGGCGATCCTTTTCGATTGCTGCAGCGACTGCGCTATGCCTTGCCGCGTGCCTTGGGCTCGCTGCCTGTGATAGCGGTGCTGCGAGAAGCGGCGACAGCCCATCTGGCGTCGAACGGTCGGCCCCGCTGAGTGCGCAAGACGCGGTCGCTCTCGCTGAGCTTGGCGACATCGCGACCCGCGACGCGGCAGTAGACGGCAACCTGGCGGGCGCCGAGTGCTGGGCGCCGACAGCGCACCGCATAGCGGGCGAGACTGCAGGTGACTTTCGGGTGCTGTGCCGCGTGCACTATGACCAGCGGGGTGAGCAGCGTTACCGAGACATGATCTGCATTGGTGACCTCGCCGGCGAACCCGTCGCCGAATCGTGTTATCAGTGGGCCTTCTATACCGATACCCCCGTGTTCGAAGATCATCCAGCCTACCCAGCAGGGTCTGGCGTCAAGCGGTGACTGCGAGGTAGCTGCCCGCCCGGCCCTTTCACCCCCTCCTCCCTTCCGTCCCCGCCCTTCCGCTCGCCCACCCCGCCCTCACCGCAAGAGTGCACGAATTGCGCCCTACGCGCCTCGCAGACCGCAATTCGTGCACTCTTGCGGCGCGAATTGTCGTGCTGCTGGGTAGACCACTCTCAACTCAAGACAGCGCACGCGTGGTCTATTGCAAAGCCGTAGTTCAGAATCAATGAGTAGACCGCCGGTAATGAGGGCGGCTGTATCGATGGGAACGAGGATCATGCGCAGCGACGCGGCAACTACCACAATGCGGGCAGCACTCGCGCTGCTCGTCACCGCTGGCATCGTACTTACCGCTGGCTGCTCTGGCCGCGGTGCAGATGTCACAACCGCAGGCGGCGGCGAGGGTGAGAGCGGCACTGCCGTCACGAGCTTCGCGATAGTCACCCCAGAGAAAGAGTCAGACCACGGCTGGAACCAGCAGGGGCTCGTAGGGGCTCAGCAAGCAGCCGATGAGCTCGGCATCGACCTCGAAGAACACTCGAATGTCGGCTACGACAACACCGAGACTATTCTGCGTCAGGTTGCAGACAGCGGAGTTGGCCTTGTGATCGCCCATGCCAGCGGTTTCAACGCAGCGGGTGTGCGGGTGGGTGAGCAAACTGGGGTGCCAACCCTCGTCGTTGACTTCGAGAACAACGTGCCAGGCAAGGTCGCCACCGCGATACCTCAGCCACAGCAGGGTGCTTACCTCGCCGGTATTGCAGCCGCGAAGCAGACGCAGACGAAGACAGTCGGCATTGTCGCCTCGGCCGAGAACCTGAACTGGTTTTTGATGGCCGGTGGTTTTGCACAAGGCGTGTACAGTGTCGACCCCTCGATCAAAGTAGTGCTGGCCTATGTTGGTCCCGCCAACTACGGCGACTCGGCTGGCGGCACAAGCGTCACAAATCAGGTGATTGCTGCCGGGGCCGACGTAATCATGGGTATGGGCGACGGCGCAACGATCGGCTATCTACAGGCGATTGAGACCGCCCAGGCCGACTACCCGATCTCGTATATTGCGACCATCGGTGACGTGAGCGGCATGGTCGAAAACCCCGACACCGTGCTTACCTCGGTGCTCTGGAACTACAAAGACACCTACGTGCAGGCGATCAACGATATTGAGAACGGCAGCTTTGGCACCAAGAGCTATGAGCTCACGGTCGCAAACGGCGGCCTCAGCTTGCAAGAGACACCCGGGCTCACCGCCGACACGAAGCGGGCGGTTGCCGATGCCACCGAGGCAATCACATCGGGCAAAGTGAAGGTTGCGTACACTGACACCAAAGAGGCCGTTCAGGCTCTTATCGACGCCAAGGGTGTGTAGACCGCTGGGCGCGCGGGCCGCGAGTACAAAAGCCGCGGGGCACCGAGAACAGTGGGCACCGAGAAGACGGGGCACAGAGAAAGAATTCGCTTGATCGGCAAGTCACCAACACTGAGAGTGAGCGGTCTCACCAAGCGTTT
>JAPXTT010000177.1:0-3141 GCA_033812395.1 Leucobacter sp.
ATGTTCGGCCTGTCAAAACTTGACACGAAATGCTTGGCACGCCCGAGGTGCAGCCGCTCGGTAATCTCGCGGTGCGTTTCAGGGGTTGCCGTGGCAGTGAGGGCGATGCGGGGCACATCTGGCCACTCTTCGGCAAGCGAGCCAAGGCGCAGGTAGTCTGGCCTAAAATCGTGCCCCCACTGCGACACACAGTGAGCTTCATCGATAGCAAAGAGCGCAACATGACCACGCTTCAATAGCGATAGGGTGCCCGGCGCCGAGAGTCGCTCGGGCGCAAGGTACAGCATGTCGAGTTCGCCCGCAATGTATGCGCGTTCAACCGCCAGGCGATCCTCGCTAGACATTGTCGAGTTGAGTGCTGCAGCACGAACGCCCGCAAGTCGCAGAGCCGCAACCTGGTCGTGCATCAGCGCGACGAGCGGTGAGAGCACTACGCCAGTGCCCTCGCGACAGAGCGCCGGCACTTGGTAGCAAATCGATTTGCCCCCGCCGGTGGGCATCAGCACCACGGCATCACCACCCGCAGTGACGTGCTCAACAATCTGCTGCTGGTCGCCCCGAAACGTTGCGTAACCGAAAGTCTCGGCTAGCACCTGAGTCGGGTTCAGCACGGTCACCTGACGAGTCGGCTAATTTTGTTGTTCAGGGCGAGGATCAGCGCCGCCAGTACCCGGCTCATCAGTTGGTGGCAGCGTCTCATCAGCGCCACTGCCCGGCACACCACCAGACGCCTCTGCGCCCGACGCATTGGCCGTGTCGACCGCGTCTCTCTCGGCAAGCTCAGCCGCAAGCTCTGCCTGAATCTCAGCGCGATACTTCGCACGTCGCAGGCGGCGCACCAGGTCTAGTCCCAGGAAGAAGAGTGCGAGGGCGAGCACAGCGACAACCAAAAAGCCGCCCACGCCCGGCGACACCCTGTTAGGGTCGAACTGCTCTTGATTGGTAGCTTCTGCCAGCAACGCTGTCAGCTGCGCAGCGTACGTCGAGGTCGTCATGCGTGCTCCTCTGTAATTCCCTGAAACAGGTCGGTCTCAAACTCGCTCGTAGCAACCCGCGATGCCGCGAGACGATAATCTTCGAAAGGCCAGGCCTCTCGCTGCAGATCGTTTGGCCAGAAAAAAAACGAGCTGTCTGGAGCTACTTGGCTGGCGTGCGCCCTAAGCGCCTCATCGCGGCGGTCAAAGAATCTGCCGACCTCTACGCGAGCTGTGACGTCGCTCGGGCGGTCAAGAAAGCGACCCATCATCGCCTCGAACTGTGCAATCAGCGGCGATTCTGGTTCACGCTCGCGTAGTGTTTCGAACACGCGAACCATGCGCTCAGAGTTGAAGATTGACTCGTAGTACAGCTTGCCAATTGCCCACGGCTCGCCTGCCTCAGGAAAGGTTTCGGCATCGCCCGAAACGTCCCATGCAAGCTTCGAGATCTCGTGACAACGAATGTGATCAGGGTGCGGGTACCCACCGCGTTCGTTGTAGGTAATCATGACGTGAGGTTTGAAGTCTCGCACGAGGCGCACCAGGGCCTCGGCAGAGAACTCGATTGGCACGTCAGCGAAGCTACCCGCGGGTACCGCAATGCCCTCGGCAGGGAGGCCAGAGTCTTCGTAGCCGAGCCAGCGGTGCTCAAAGCCAAGAATGTCACGCGCCTTCGCCATCTCGCCGCGACGCAAACCAGCAAGATCGCGGCGGCTCTTTGGGTCGCGCGCGGCAAGTTCGTTGAGCACATCGCCGCGTTCGCCGCCAGTGCAGCTCACCACCAGCACCTCTACGCCCTGCTCGACGTAGTGTGCATACGTCGCAGCACCTTTGCTCGACTCGTCGTCGGGGTGTGCGTGCACCGCAATCAGTCTCAGTGCCATCGACGCCCTCTCAAGTGATTCCCGGAGATACCCGGTACGCTGGCAACCGCAGTTCAGTCTAGTCGCCACCACCGACACCGCCTGAGTGACCTATGTGTATGAGAGAAAGAGAGCGGCGTGACCGACCCAGCTTCGCAGGCACTGCTCGATGAACGCTATGGCAGAAGCAGAAAGCGCCGTTTCGACAAGCGCTTCGCCTGGCTCGCCGGCGGCGCCCTCACGCTCGCAGGCCTCGCGTTCCTGCTCTTCGGTGGCTGGCAGCAGGGCAGTGATCTTGAGTTTAAAGACCTGCATTACTCGGTCGTGTCAGATAGCGCGGTCGAGATCGATGTGCAGGTAACAGCTGCCGCAAATACCAAGATTGTGTGCGCGGTCGAGGCGCTCAGCGAATCGCACGGCACGGTCGGGTGGAAGCTCGTGACGCTGCCATCTAGCGAAGAACGAACCCGCAGATTTGAGACCACTGTGGTCACCACCACCCCCGCAACAACCGGCCGTGTTCGAAGCTGTTGGCAGCTGCAGTCAGGCTGATAAGCTCGTCGAATGACTGAGAAGCAGACCTGGCTTACCCAAGGTGCGTACGACCGACTCAAGGGCGAGCTCGACGAACTGAGTGGGCCCGGCCGTCGCGAGATCGCCGCCCGCATCGAGGCAGCACGCGAAGAGGGCGACCTGAAAGAGAACGGTGGTTACCACGCCGCTAAAGATCAGCAGGGCCAGATGGAGGCGCGAATTCGCGACCTTGAAGAGCTGCTCAAGCACGCAGTGGTCGGCGAGGCACCCCAAGCGAGCGGTGTGGTTGAGATTGGTACGGTGATCACCGCAGAAATCTGGGGCGATGAAGAGCGATTCTTACTCGGAAACCGAGAAATGGCAGACGGCCAAGACCTCGACGTCTACAGTGCTGAGAGCCCCCTTGGAGCCGCAATCGTTGGCCTGAAGGTTGGCGATTCGGCGAGCTACGCAGCGCCGAACGGCAACAAGATCGAAGTCAAGATTCTCGCGGTCGACACCTACGAAGGCTAATAGCGCTCACCAACACGCACAGTGTAACCCGCATCGCGCAATGCTTCTACGACCTCTTGACCATGCTCTACACCGCGGGTCTCGATATGCAATTCGAGTTCAACATCACTGATCGGCAGCTCGGTCGCGTGACGGGTGTGCAGTACTTCAACCACGTTCGCGTTTTTTGCCGCAACAATCGATGCCGTGCGCACGAGTTGACCCGGCACATCTGGCAGCAGAATGCGCAATTTCAGGTAGCGCGATGATGCTGC
>JAPXTT010000178.1:0-3124 GCA_033812395.1 Leucobacter sp.
ATCGGGCTGCCCGTGTGCGCGCCTGCGTGCGGTCTCGCATGACCAGGTCTTGCAGGTCATGCAGCGGCTCACCCTCTTCGGTCACAGTGCGACGACGCCAGGTGCCGTCGGGCAGCATGTGCCAAGAGCTGACCTCATCACTAAAGCCGTATGCGAAAAAGCGATCAATGCGGGCGAGGTGTTCACGATCGATAATGCGTGCGAGCACCTCGATTCGACGGTCGAGGTTGCGGTGCATCAGGTCGGCGCTGCCAATGTAGACCTCTCGATCGCCGGCGTTCTCGAATGCATAGATGCGTGAGTGTTCGAGGTAGCGACCGAGCACCGAACGCACTCGTATGTGTTCTGAAAGCCCGGGTACCCCTGCCTTGATCGAACAGATGCCTCTGATCCAGATCTCGATGGGTACGCCAGCGTTGCTTGCTCGGTAAAGTGCGTCGATGATCTGCTCATCGACCATGCTGTTGGCCTTGAGCTTGATGCCGCTCGGTTTGCCGGCTCTTGCGTGTTCGGCCTCGCGTTCGATGCGGCTGAGCAGCCCCTGGCGCAGCCCCTCAGGGGCAACCAGCAGTCGGTTGTAGTTCGTCTCGATCGCGTAGCCCGAGAGCACGTTGAAGAGTTTTGTGACGTCGCGGCCTACCTCGGGTGACGAGGTAAACAGGCCAAAGTCTTCGTAGATGCGACTGGTCTTTGGGTTGTAGTTGCCAGTGCCGATGTGGCAGTAATGGGTGAGCTTGCCCTGCTCTTCTCGAATGACATGCACGAGTTTGCAATGTGTTTTCAGGCCAACCAGGCCGTACACCACGTGCACGCCTGCCTGCTCAAGCTTGCGCGCCCAAGTGATGTTCGCCTCTTCATCAAAGCGGGCTTTGATCTCGACGAGAGCGAGCACCTGCTTGCCCGCTTCTGCCGCCTTAATGAGCGCAGCGACAATCGGGCTGTCGCCCGAGGTGCGATACAGCGTTTGCTTGATGGCGAGCACGTGGGGGTCGAGCGCTGCCTGCTCGACGAACGCCTGCACGCTCGTCGCGAACGATTCGTAGGGGTGGTGCACCAGCACCTCACGGCGGCCGATGGTGCGAAACACGTCGGGGCGGTCGCTCGGCGACTTCGTGCGAAAATCTGGGTGCGTCACCGGAATATGCGGGGTGAACTTCAGTTCGGGGCGCTCGAGGCGAGTGAGCGCAAAGAGCCCGCCGAGATCGAGCGGCGACGGCAGCGTGTAGACCTGCTGAGGGTCGATATCGAACTCGCTGACCAGCAACTCGAGGGTGGCGCTGTCCATATCGTCAGAAATTTCTAGACGAATGGGTGGGCCAAAACGGCGACGCAGCAGCTCTTTCTCGAGGGCCTGAATCAGGTTCTCTGTCTCGTCTTCTTCGATCTCGACGTCTTCGTTGCGGGTGACGCGAAAGACGTGGTGGTCGACGACCTCCATACCCGGAAACAGGCCGTCAAGTTGGTTCGCAATGAGCTCTTCGAGCGCGATAAACCGAACGTCGTCGTCAGACTCGCGCTGATCCACGCGTACATAACGCGGAATCATCTGTGGCACCTTGAGGCGCGCAAACTCGGTCTTGTCGCTGCGTGGGTTGCGAACACGAATTGAGATGTTCAGCGCGCGACCAGAGATGTATGGGAAGGGGTGTGCGGGGTCGACCGCGAGGGGCATCAGCACCGGGTAGATGTGCTGTTCGTAGTATTCGGTCAGCACTTCGCGGTCTGCGGCGTCGAGCGAACCCCAGCGCACTATGCGCACTCCAGCTTCGGCGAGCTCTGGCTGAACCTGCTCGTTCCAGCAGCGCGCGTGGCGCAATTGCAGCTCATAGGCGGTGCGGTTGATGTCGGCCAGCACGTCTTGCGGGGCGCGACCGATGTTCGTAGGTACCGCGAGGCCGGTGACGATGCGGCGCTTCAGGCCGGCGACGCGCACCATGAAGAACTCGTCAAGGTTTGAGGCGAAGATCGCGAGAAAGTTGGCACGCTCAAGCACCGGCACGGCGGGGTCTTCTGCAAGCTCAAGCACACGCTGATTAAACGCAAGCCAGCTCAGCTCGCGGTCGATGTAGCGGTCAGCCGGCAGGTCGTCTGAGCCCGGGCTCAGGTCGGCGGCGGTGAGGCGCTGCAACTCGCCGGTGAACTCAGTAGGAATCACAGAAGTGTCGAACATCGACTCTTCTCGTTCGCTGCGCTGCTTGTTTTCGCTCATTGCTCTATTGTGTCAGCAGCTGCTGCCAAATGAAGACGGGAGTGAGTTCGCGTTCATTTGCTGTTCAACGTGGCAGGTCGGTGCCGCGTTGATACTGCATGCTTCGCTGTTCGACGACAAAGCCAGCGCGCAGGTAAAGCTCGACAGCGTTCACATTGTCGCCGTCGACATACAGTGTGATGCGGTCTGGGTGATGCATGGCCATGCGCCTCAGGGTTTCGCCGAGCAGCGCGGCTCCCAGCCCAATATTTGAGAACGCGGGATCGACCCCAAGCGCGTACAACTCGGTTTCGGTGGTGTTCTGCGCTTGCACGGTCTTGACCCAGGCAAAGCCAGCCAGTACGTGCTGACGCTCGTTCTCTGTTGTATACGCGAGCAGCAGGTCTGAGGCATCGAACCAGGGCTCACGTGTGAGCGCGTCAAAGTCGGCTCGGGTGATGCCACCCTGCTCGGGGTGATTCGCAAAAGCGGCGGCGTTGACACGTACCCAGTCGTTTGCTTGTGTCTCGTTCTTCGGGTCAGCAGCGTGCACGACGAAACCCGCTGGCATCTCGCGTGCGGTAGCGACCGCCTCTGCGAGCAGCGCGGGGTCAAGGGTGAGACGCAGCAGTTCGCGTGTGGGTGTGAAGCCCGCGCCTTGCAACAGCGCGGTGGCAGCGGGGTTCTCGCCGTGTGCCCAGGCACGCAGGTTGTTCGAGAGATTGTCGCCTGCAAGCAACTCGTGCAGTAATGATCTGCCGATCCCTTTGCCGCGCGCTGTTGGGCGCACGACCAGGTCGACCTCGCCCTCACCAATGATGCCAATTGCATGCTGGTGTTCGACGAGAGAGCGGCGGCCTTGAGTCACCGCGAGCAGCGCCTGATCAGAAACCGGAGGGGTGCCGTCATATGTGGTGGCCTCATCGAGAATCTCGC
>JAPXTT010000179.1:0-3106 GCA_033812395.1 Leucobacter sp.
TGGGCACGATGGCGTCGATGCTCAGTGCTCCCGACGAGTCGTGGTGGCAGCTGCACTTCTCGCAGCTCGGCAACAGCGAGAGCATGAGCGGCTACCGCTTCAACCTCTCGCTCATGGTGACCGGCCTTGTGCTCACCGTGCTCGCGAACTACATTGGTCGCGAGTTCGAACTGGGGCTCAAGTCTCGCGGGGTGCCTGAGCCGGGTGGTCTCGTGCGACTGTTGAGCTGGCTCTTCGCTGGTATTGGCGTGTTGCTCGCGATCGCGGGTTTGGTGCCAGACGCGGTCAACATCGTCATTCACGTAGGATCAGCATCGGGCATGGTCGTGCTGTTCGTGGTGTTTGCAACTGTCGCACTGCGCAGCTTGCCTGGCGTGCCCAAAGACTTCATCGCTTTTACCGTGGGCGTGGTGATCGGCATCGCGGTGTCGATCGCGCTGTGGATTCCGATCGGGTACTACAACCTCACCGGCATGGAGTTCATCGCAGCCGGGCTGCTGTTCGCCTGGCTCATGGTGTTCGTGCGCATGGTCACGGTCTACGGCAGCGGCGGGGCGGTCGCGTCGAATCCGCTCAGTGAGCTGTAGCGACGCTGCAACCCGTGTCCATGCCTAGTTCGAGGAGCATCGAGCGCCCCTCGAATGTCGGCTCGAGAAACAGTGGGTGCCCCATCGACTCGGTCTCGAGCCGCGAGGTCTCGGTATCGCCCCTGAGCGCCTTCAGCGCATCGCCGGGCGTGAGTGAACCACCTATCCGCAGCTCACCGCTTACTGACCAGGCCGCTCGCATGAGCGTGATTGGTGATGCGGTTGATAATGCCTCCGAGAGCGTCAAGACGAGCTCGCTCGCCCGGCTGGCGCGATCCTCGCCGCCCTGCTGTTCGCTGACCGCGACCCACGAGCCCGCAACGAGCTCCTCGGCGTGACGCGACCTGACCAGCGCGAAGGCTTCTGCCCCGCTGAGAGTGAGCTCGCCCGATTGCTCGATGTTGAGGCCGGCGCCGGGGTCGCGAATGGGGTTCGGCACCGTCATGCGAACGCCGCCGAGGCTATCGACGATGCCTGTCAGCCCAGCGATATCGATCTCGACGTAATCGGTGACCGCAACCCCGAGCGTCGTGCAGATGTCTGTGGCAAGCGCGTCGGGGCCGTCGAGCAGGGAAAGCGCGATGCGCTTGGGCAGGCCGCTACCCGACACCACGAGGTCGCGTGGCACCGACATGATCTGGGTGACCCCAGAGCGATCAATCCTTGCGAGCAGAATAATATCGGCGCGGCCCACGGCTGTATCTTGCTCATCGCCGTCTGGGCGTGGGATCCCGGCATCGGTTCCCACCAAAAGTACGATCCGGGCGTCAGATTGCGTTGCAGAAACAACGTCTGTGGGCAGCTCGACATGCTCGATGCGCTGCAGGACCAGTGCGCCGAACACGAGGGGTGCGATCAGCACCAGAGCGAGCGCACCGACCCCTGCCCAGACCCAAGGGCGAAGGTGCGCGCTGCGCCTCTGCGGTTGTGCCGTGGCCCCCGCGGCTTGGTAATCTTTGCGCCGTCGACGCGCCATCTGCCGTACCTCTTCTGTGGCGGCAAAGCGTCGCAATGCGGGGTGTGGGTCGAGTCGAGACCCAACATTGCGACGCCTTGCGTGGGAGTGAAACGAGGGGTGCGCTGCGCACGGGAGATTGCCGCCTACGCTGAGCGCGGCTAGCGGGCGCTGTCGCCCCAGGTCTGCGACTCGCCAGCGGGCGAGATCGACTGAGGCACGCCAAGTGGGTTATCGTCGCGCAGTGCCTCGGGCAAGAACGCTGCGGGGGCATTCTGAAACGCTACGGGGCGCAGGAAGCGCGAGATCGCCGCGGTGCCGACCGAGGTGCTTGAGTCGTTGCTGGTGGCGGGCCAGGGGCCACCGTGCTGCTGGGCAGGGGTCACAGCGACACCGGTCGACCAGCCGTTGAACAGTACGCGACCAACCTGCTTCGCGAGCGCCGCAACGAGTGCGCGCAGCTCGTCAGCGTTCTCTGTCTCGCCGCTTGCCTCTGCTGCGCTGATGTGCAGCGTACCCGTGAGGTTGCCCTCGTAGAACTCGGGCATGAGCGCCGCGAGATCGGTGCCTGCAGGGGTCTCAACGAGAATCGAGAGGGGCCCGAATGCCTCGTGCACGAGTGCGTCGTGGCTGGCGCGAAACGCGTCGAGCGAGACGGCAACGACGGTCGGGGTGACCCAGCCCTGGCCCTGCTCGTCAAAACGTACGCCGCCCTCGATGATGGCGCGCACGCCATCGGCGCCGAGAATAGTGTCGCGGCGCTCGTTGTAGCTCTGAGCGATGCGTGGGTCAAGCAGGCGGTGCTCTGGCAGCGCGATCTCGCTGCGCACAATCGCCGCCTCGAGCTCAGTGCCCTGGGGCACGAAGACGAAGCCTGGTTTGGTGCAGAGCTGGCCGGCCGAACCCGAAACGCTGGTGAGAAAGCCGCTTGCAATCTCGTCTGCGCGCTCTGCAATGGCATCTGCAGTGACGAACACAGGGTTGACGCTGCCGAGCTCGCCGAAGAATGGAATGGGTGCGGGGCGGCTGGCTGCGATGTCAGTGAGCAGGCGGCCTACACCGATTGAACCGGTGAACGAACCGGCCTTGATTCTGGAGTCTTTGAGCACCTGCACACCGGCCTCGCGGCCGTGAATCAGGTGAAATACGCCCTCGGGCATGCCAGCTTCACGCAGTGCCGCGACTGCGACCTCTGCGGTTGCGTCAGACAGCTCGGGGTGGCCCGAGTGCGCCTTCACGATGAGGGGGCAACCGGCAGCGAGAATCGCAGCCGAGTCTCCGCCGAGCACCGAGAACGCAAACGGAAAGTTCGAGGCAGAGAAGTTGATGACCGGGCCCAGCGGAATGTGGGTGCGACGCACATCGGGGCGCGGGCCGAGCACGAACGCGGGATCGGCATGGTCAATGCGCGCGTCGAGGTAGCCGCCCGCGATGATGGTCTCGGCGAAGAGGCGCAGTTGCACGGCGGTGCGGGTGACCTCGCCGTTGAGACGTGCCTCGGTGAGGCCGGTCTCGCGCATCGCGATCTCGACGAGGTGCGGCTTTGCGGCCTCGAGCGCATCGG
>JAPXTT010000180.1:0-3069 GCA_033812395.1 Leucobacter sp.
TTCCGCAGTTCGCGGGCGACCCAGATATTTCGTTTAAGATGGCGGCGTTCGGCGCAACCTTCGGCGGCGCAACCCTCGACCACGGCAGTCGGCTGCTGCTGCGCACACTGAGCGATCAGCCGCCCCCGGCCGCCCCAAAGCGCGTTGTCGACATTGGCTGCGGCAACGGCGTGCTAGCCGTGTCGGCGGCACTCGCCTGGCCCGATGCGCAGGTGATCGCGAGCGACCAGTCGTTGGGCGCGGTGCAGGCGACGCAGCTGACCGCGCAGCGCGCGGGCGTCGACGAGCGGGTGACGGTGCACCGGGCCGATGCCACAGAGGCGGTACCCGACGGCTGGGCCGATCTCGTGCTGCTCAACCCTCCGTTTCACACAGGCTCGACCGTGCACGTCGGCGTGGGGCAGAGGCTCATTCGTTCGTGCGCGCGGGCGCTCGCCCCGGGTGGCGAGCTGCGTCTCGTGTTTAACACGCACCTGGGCTACCGCTCGCTCATCGAGCGCGAGATCGGCCCGACCCGGCAGGTGGCCCGCGACCGCACGTTCACGGTGCTGGTGGCCACCCGCCGCTGAGCGCGCCGCAGCTTAGCTCGCGTCGGCCAGAATGAAGTCTGACGCCCGGTCGCCGATCATGATCGACGGTGCGTTCGTATTCGCGCTCGGCACCGACGGCATTACCGACGCATCGGCGACGCGCAGCCCCGCGACCCCGCGCACGCGCAGCTGCGGGTCGACCACGGCCAACTCGTCAACACCCATGCGGCAGGTGCCGACCTGGTGGTGGTACGTGCCGACCATTCGGCGAGCGTAGTCGCGTAGCTCGTCGCGGGTGGTCACCGCTGCGCCCGGGGCAAACTCTGACTTGCGATAGGGCTCGAATGCGGCCTGCGCGCCAACCTCTCGTACGAGCTCAATCGCGTCGACCATTGCTTCGAGATCGCGCTCGTCGGCAAAGATGTTCGGGTCGACGAGGGGCGGGGTGGCAGCGTCGGCCGAAGCGAGCCGAATGGTGCCCCGCGAGTATGGGCGCACCGTGCCAGCCACGATCGTGTAGCCCTGCTCGGGGGCAGCCCCGCCGTCGGTGGGGTAGGGCATGTGAATGAACAGTGGCTGCAGGTCGGGCGCGGGGCCGTCCCACTCCGAAGAGCGCGCGTAAAGCTGGGCTTCGAGCAGGTTCCACTGGCCGGCAGGCACGGGCTCGTTCGAGTCGTACATGACGCTCACGAGCAGGTGGTCGTGCAGGTTTTCACCCACGCCCGGCAGGTCGGCAACGGTGTCGATGCCGAGGCCGTCGAGGTGCGATTTCGGGCCGATGCCCGAGCGCAGCAAGATTGCTGGCGAACCGATGGCCCCCGCGCACACGATCACCTCGCGACTTGCTCGCGCCTCGTGAGTTTGGCTGTCGACCGAATAGCTCACCCCAACGGCGCGACCGCCCTCGGTCACGACCCGATCGACCATCGCGTTTGTGGTGACGGTGAGCAGCGGGTTACCGAGAACTGGTGCGACAAAACTCTGCCAGGCGCTCGCGCGGCGCCCGCCCTTCGTTGTGGTGTGGTTGAAGCCAGCACCGTCGAGGCGGTCGCGGTTGAAGTCGTCGGTCTCTTCGATGCCTGCCTGCACGGCGGCAGCAACGAACGCCTTCGAGAGCGGGTGGCGCTTCTCTTCGGGAATGCGCTCGACGTGCAGACCGCCACCCGCACCGTGGTAATCGTCGGCTCCGTCTTCGTGATCCTCGGCGCGCTTGAAAATGGGGAACACGTCGTTCCAACCCCATCCGGTGGCTCCCGCTGCCTCCCACGCGTCGTAGTCGCTCTTGTCGCCGCGCATGTAGATCATGCCGTTCATCGAGCTCGAGCCGCCGAGCACCTTGCCGCGAGGCCAGTAGACGACGCGATCGCCGAGGTGCTTCTGTGGCACCGTCATTACCGCCCAGTCGTTCTCTGACATGAGCAGCGCTGGCCAGCCCTGCGGCGAGTGCACGTTCGGGTTCTCATCGACGCTGCCGCCCTCGATCACGTGCACGGAGTGCCCCGCGTCAATGAGTTTGCGAGCCAAGACGCTGCCGCCTGATCCCGCGCCAATAATAATGAAGTCACTGGTGGGTGTGGTCATTTCGTTCCTCCTTGAACGTCTGCGGGTCCCTGTAGCGAACGTTGCTTCGGGGGTACTCACTAGTATGCGCGGTGAGGCGCTGCCCCGCGCGGCCACGAGTGCATGGTGCTTGCCTCTAGACGCATGGCGGGCGCGCACGAGTAGGGTGAGAGCATGACCGCTCGCACACACATCGGCCCTGAAATCGACATCGCCCCGCTCGCGCTCGGCTGCAACGTGTTCGGCTGGACCGCCGACCGTGACGCCTCGTTCGCGGTGCTCGACGCTTTCACCGCGGGTGGCGGCGACTTTCTCGACACCGCCGACGGCTACTCGCACTGGGTGCCCAGCAATGCCGGTGGCGAGAGCGAGCGCATCATCGGCGAGTGGTTGGCGTCGCGAGGGGTGCGGGATCGCGTCGTCGTCGCCACCAAAGTCTCGTCGCACCCTGAGTTCTTGGGGCTTTCTGGCGCCAACGTGCGGGCGGCGGCCGATGCGTCGTTGCAGCGACTCGGTACCGAACGCATTGACCTCTACTACGCTCATTTTGACGACGCTGAAACGCCGCTCGAAGAGACCGTTGAGGCGTTCTCTCGGCTGGTCGATGCGGGCAAGATTCGCACCATCGGTATCTCGAACTACACGGCCGAGCGCGCCGCTGAATGGATGAGCATTGCGAAGTCGGGCGGGTATCACCTGCCGGTCGCGCTGCAGCCGCACTACAACCTGGTCGAGCGCGGCTACGAGACGAGCGGGCTGCGTGCCGTCGCTGAGGCCGAGGGGCTCTCGGTGTTTCCGTACTTCTCGCTCGCGAAGGGTTTTCTTGCGGGCAAGTACCGCGCTGCGGATGATGCGACCGCGCAGGGCGCGAGCGTGCGTGCAGCTGGTGCGGCTGAGTACCTAAACGAGCGCGGCCTCGCGGTGCTCGGCGAGCTCGATGCGATCGCCGCCGCGCACGGCACCGTGCCAGCCGCGGTTG
>JAPXTT010000181.1:0-3064 GCA_033812395.1 Leucobacter sp.
ATCGCCCTGATCATTGCACTCGCCTCAGCAATCGCTGGCATCGCCCTCTTGATCGGAGCCTAACCATGAAACGTATTCTCACCTACGGAACCTACGACCTGCTGCACTGGGGCCACATTCGCCTGCTGCAGCGCGCCCGGGCGCAGGGTGACTATCTGATCGTTGCCGCCTCGACAGAAGAGTTCAACGAGGGCAAAGGCAAGAAGACTTACCACGACTTTGAAACCCGTAAGAATATGCTCGAGGCGGTGCGTTACGTCGATCTAGTGATTCCAGAGAACACGTGGGATCAGAAGATCAACGACGTGCAGAAGTACGAGGTCGACGCCGTCGTTATGGGCGGTGACTGGGAGGGCGACCCGCGCTTCGAGATTCTCACAGACTACTGCGACGTGATCTACCTCGACCGAACCGAGGGCGTCTCGACCACGAAGATCAAGCGTGACTTGGGTGTGAACGCCTAGCACCCACGCCACACACAATTGGCCCGCCACCTTCGACAAGCTCAGGGTGCGGGCCAATTGTGTGCAGGCGCTAGAGCACCTTCGACAGAAACGCCTTCGTGCGTTCTCGCTGTGGATTCGTGAGCACCTCGGTCGGGTCGCCCGACTCTACAACCACGCCGCCATCCATAAACACCAGTTCGTCGGCGACCTCGCGAGCGAAGCCCATCTCGTGCGTCACGACGATCATCGTCATGCCGCTCTCGGCGAGGCCCTTCATCACGTCGAGCACCTCGCCGACGAGCTCGGGGTCGAGCGCCGAGGTCGGCTCGTCGAACAGCATCAGCTTCGGCTCCATCGCGAGCGCGCGGGCTATCGCGACTCGCTGCTGCTGACCACCCGACAGGTGAGCAGGGTAATAGTCGTGGCGCTCTGCCAGGCCGACACGAGCCAGCAGATCCATCGCGCGAGTCTGCAGCGCCGCCTTGTTGCCCTTCTTGAGCAGAGTGGGGGCGAGCATCACGTTCTCGAGTGCGGTTTTGTGGGGAAACAGGTTGAAGCGCTGAAACACCATGCCGATGTCTCGTCGCTGCCTAGCCGCCTCTTTTGGGTGCATCTCGTAGATCTTGTCACCGTGCTCGCGGTAGCCCACGAGCTCGCCATCGACCCAGAGTCGACCAGCGTTGATCGTCTCAAGGTGGTTGATGCACCGCAAGAAGGTCGATTTGCCCGAGCCCGAAGGGCCAACCAGGCAGAGCACCTCGCCACGCTTGACCTCAAGGGAGATCGACTTCAGCACCTGGTTCGACCCATACGCCTTCGAAACTGCCTCAGCCTTCACCATAGGAATCTCTGGCTGGCTCATACGCCCCCTCCTCCGGCTCGGCCGTGCGGCGGCACAATCTGATCGCCGCCATCGGCTCCTGTTGCGGTCGGATACCCACCGCCGGCCTCTGCAGCAGATGAGAGGCCGATCACGCCAATAGTCGAGGTCTCAACTGTCGGCTTCTGCACGTCTGGCCGTGCACCCACCCCTCGCGCGAAGTAGCGCTCGATGTAGAACTGCCCGACCATCAAAATCGACGTCAACACGAGGTACCAGAAAGAGGCCACGATCAAGAACGGCACCGGCTTGTACATCGACACCGCAATGTCGTGCGTGCGAGTGTAGAGGTCGAGCGTGAATGGCACAGCGATCACCAGAGAGGTGGTCTTCAGCATTGAGATGACCTCATTGCCGGTAGGGGGCACAATCACCCGCATCGCCTGTGGTAGCACTATTCGGCTCATAGTGTGCCACCAACCAAGCCCAAGGGCGATTGCCGCCTCGTCTTGGCCCTTGTCGACCGACAGCAGACCAGCACGCACGATCTCGGCCATGTAAGCGGCCTCATTAAGAGCCAACCCGATCACCGCAAGTGTGAAATAGCTAAAGATATCTTTCGTCAGCAGTTCGATGCCCACATCGGTGAACGGAATGCCGAGAGTAATGCTCTTGTACACCACTGGCATAAGGCCCCAGAACACCAGCTGCACGTAGACCGGAGTGCCTCGAAAGATCCAGAGATACGCCCAGGCAACCGCGCGAAATACCGGGTTCGGCGAAAGTCGCATGATCGCAAGCAGCACACCGAGCGATACCGCGATGATCATCGGGTAAATCGTGAGCTGAAGCGTGTACCCGAGTGCAGTCAATACGCGCACGTCAAAGAGGTACTTGACGACGATGTCCCACGAATACACGGGCCTGTTGACCAGTGCGTCGTAGATAAACAGGCCAACAATGATGATGAGCGCGGCTGCAACCACTGCACGCCAGGGGTGACGTAGCTTTATGGCTTCAATCGCCTGGGGCTCACCATGCCGCCGTGGCTGCGGGGGGTTCTCCCCCGCAGCCACGGTATGCATGTCATTCATGACAGTTCGATTCGCGTCGTCTACTTACCGGCGTTAATGGTCGCTTCGGTGAGTGCACCGGCCTCGAAGCCGGCCTTGGTGAGAATCTCGAGGTAGGTGCCGTTGTCGATCAACGCTTGCAGCGCCGTTTGCACTGCTTTGTCCATGCCCGACCCCTTCTGCACTGCGAAGCCGTACGGCGCAGCGTCAAACATCTCGCCGACGGTTTCGAGAGCGCCCCCGGTGTTGTTGACCGCATCAACGGTCACAGGAAAGTCGGCCGAGAATGCAGCGGCCTGCCCCTGCACCACAGCGGTGGTCGCTTCGGGCTGACCACCGAAGGGCAGAATGTTGATGGCTGGCTTGCCCGCATCTTCGCAGGCCTTCGACTTCGCGGGCAGCTCGTCAGTGTGCTGCACAGTGTCAGACTGCACCGCGATGGTCAAGCCGCAGGCATCATCGGGGTTGACGTTCGAGCCGACCGGAGCCGCCCACATGCTGCCAGCATTCAGATAGTTCACGAAGTCAACGGTCTTCTGTCGCTCCGCGTTGTCTGTGAACGACGACGAGCCGAGGTTTATTGCGCCTTCTTCGATACGAGGCAAGATGCCCTCGAACGGCATGATCTGCCACTCAGCCTTCAAACCCATCTCGTCAGCGAGGGCGTTTGCGAGTTCTACGCCCCAACCGGTCGGGTTGCCATCGGCGTCCTTGTACTCGTTGGG
>JAPXTT010000182.1:0-3040 GCA_033812395.1 Leucobacter sp.
CCCTCAGCCTCGCTGGCGCTGTCGCGAACTCACGCCAGAACCAGACGCTGAACACCCCTGCTCTCGCCCCTCTCGCCATGATGGACGAGCAGGTGCGCTGGATGAACGCAAACGGCGGCCTGTCGTGGGCTGCCGCTCGCACCGCCGAAAGTGCATCAGTACTCTACGAGTGGGCTGAGAACTCTTCGGTGGCGACACCGTTTGTCTCAGAAGCCGCTCACCGTTCGAACGTCGTCGTCACGGTCGATTTCGACGAGGGCGTTGACGCTGCGGCGATCTCTGCAGCGCTGCGCGCAAATGGCATCGTTGACACCGAGCCCTACCGCAAGCTGGGTCGCAACCAACTGCGTATCGCGACCTTCACGGCCATCGAACCCGACGACGTGCGCGCGCTTACCGGCTGCATCGACTACGTACTGGAGCGACTCGTCTAACCGCACCACCCGCTCGTGTTACGGGTTACTCTTCTTCGTCGTGTTCGAAGTCGACCTCGTCATGTGAGTGATCGTGCAGGTCATGCTCGTCCATCTCGGTGAAGCCGTCTTCGTCTTCATCGTCATCATCGGCGGCGTCGTCGTCGTCGGCGTCGTCAGAGTCGAGATCGTCTTCATCGATGTCAACGCCATCGATCTCGTCGTCAAAGTCGCTGAAATCGTTTTCAAGCACGTCTTCATCGGGATCGACATCGTCTTCTTCAGAGAGTTCGGCTGCGGCTGCCTCAGCCTCAGCTGCCTCTTCGACAGCCTGACGCGCCTGCGCCTCGCGATACTGGGCGAGGCGCTCAGACCACGGCACCCACTCGGGCGCTGTTACCGCCCCAGCGCCGGGCAGCAGCTCGACCTCGAGCACGTTCACAGGCGAGTGTTCATCGATGCGAGAGAGCGCAGCAGCCCAGCGCCAACCGAGGTATCCGGGCATTCGACACTCAAAGTAGAGCGTCAGCACGTGCTGCCCGTGCACTTCGTACCCGTCGTCTGAGCCGATGGTCTGCGCCTCGGTAATCTCAGCGAGAGCCGCACGTGCAACATCACGCGCAGCGAGTAATACCTCGTCAGTGTCGAACTCGATCGGTTCTGAGACCACCTCAGCCTCGGCCGTTTCGACGGCTGCCTCAGCAACCTCGACCACTTCAGGTAGCACCTCTTCAGTTTGCTCAGACATCGAAGTCATCTGCCACACGGCGCAGCATGGTCGCGAGTTGGCGCGATCCCTGTCGCTCGGGATATTGACCGTGCTTCAGCTTGCCGCCAACCATGTCGAGCAGCTTCACGAGGTCTTCAATAATGACGGCCATCTCGTCGGCAGATTTGCGGTCGCGCTTCGCTGCGCGAGGCGTCTCGAGCACGCGCACCGAGAGCGCCTGTGGGCCGCGCCGGCCGTCGGCAACGCCGTACTCGAGCCGAGTGCCCTGAGTGACCTCAGTGTCTGCGGGCAGCACCGAGGCGTGCAGAAAGACCTGCTCGCCGTCGTCACCCTGAATGAAGCCGAACCCTTTATCTTCGTCGTAGAACCTGACCTTGCCGGTGGGCATGCCTGTTCCTTTCCGGCGTTCTCACGCCGCACACTCGCGGGGCATTGCGCCCCTATTCCTATCAGTAGAGTCTATCCGCCCTGGCGAGGGCCCCGCGCCGACCCGCAATAGTGCACGTATTGCGGCCTAAGCAACGAATAGAGTGCATTTCGTGCACTATTGCCGGCCGGGGGGCGTGGGCGGCAGGCAGGGGCGGGCACCCGCCGGGGGGGGCACCCGCCAGGGGGGGGCGTGGCCGCCCACTGGCGGGTGCTCACTCGCCTGCGAGCAGATCGGCCTCGCTCTGCAGGGCCGCCCGAACTGCGGCGAGCGCCGGGTGCTCACCGCTCGAGACGCGCGCTGCTGTAAACACTTCACGCCGGGGCTTACCAGGTAGTTCGACGAGCCGAAGCCGGTGCGCAGCCCCGATGTGCACGAGACCTGGCAGCAGCGCGACCGCGTTGCCCGTCTCAATGAGTCGCACGTGTGCTTGCAAGTCGGCGGTCTCGTAGCGCACGTCGGGCTCAAACCCAGCACTGCGGCATGCCTGCTCTGCCCAGTGACGAGAGGCTGCACCGCGCGGCTCCATTACCCAGGGCAGCTCGGCCGCCTCGGCAAGCGAGCCCGCGCCATCAAACACTGCGTCGCCAGCACCCTCTGGCGGTAGCGCGAGGCAAATCGTGTCGCTCACGAGGGGTTCTCGGTCAAGCCCTGAAAAGTGTGCCGCGGCGTGACCCGGGTATTGCTCAGCGACTACGAGATCGAAGCCGCGCGCCCAGGTATCGTGCAGGGCCGTCTCTGGTTCGTGCTGCACCATCTCGACACGCAGCATCGGGTGCTCGGCACGCAGCCGTTTGAGCGTAGCGGGCAGCAGCGCGAGCAGCGCTGTTTGAAACACTGCGAGCCGCACCGTGCCTGCCACCTCGGCGTGACTCACGTGCAGCGCCGCTTCAGCTCGCTCGAGCCCGGCGAGAAGCTCCTCGGTCTCTGACACGAGCGTCGACCCTGCTGTGGTGAGCTCAAGGGTGCGGCCGACCTTTCGCAAGAGTGGCACTCCTGCTTCGCGTTCGAGCAGAGCAAGCTGCTGAGACACCGCAGAAGGGCTGTAGTTCAGCGCATCGGCGACCGCTGCAACTGTGCCTCGTGCGCTCAGCTCCCACAGCAGCCTGAGTCGCTTCATCTCGAGCATTTGCCTCACCTCAAATCATTCATTAATTCTTCACATTATTCCACAAAAAGAGTTGCTTTACTTCACGCTCTTCTAGCGCGACACTTACTTCAGCACGCACACCGATGCGCCGCTAATCTCACACCGCTTGCTGGCGACCGTCTCATGACGAATGTCGCCCCACAGAGCCAGCAGCACGGTGAAAAAGCGCGGATCCTCGCACCACACTGAAAGGCAATTCATGAGCAGCACCACCGACCCGAACGTACGCCCACAGCAACTCGCAGAAGAGGCGATCGCGCTCGTGCGCCGCTGGCTCGCTGAGGCCGCCGAGATTCCCGCCGACGCTTCGGCCGCTCGCC
>JAPXTT010000183.1:0-3028 GCA_033812395.1 Leucobacter sp.
GCGCCAGGGTGCATCGCTCGTTTTGCCGCACCCCAGGCGTACCAAATCAAGAACGCCACGCCACCCCAACGAATCACCTCGAGCACCAGCGGTGCGCGCTCGACGACAAGACCAATGCCCGCGATTCCGAGTGCCTCGAGCAGCGCATCGGTGAGGCCGCAGATCAACACCACTGGCAGCACATGCTGCCGCAAAATGCCCTGCCGCAACACAAATGCGTTCTGTGCACCGATGGCCACAATCAGCGAAAGACCGGTGCCAAAACCAACAATCATGGGGGTAAGCATGCTTCGACGTTAGACCTCTTCGAACGCTAAACACGATTCGAGAATGCCTAAACATTCTGATGCAAGTGAAGCATTGCTTAATATAGCCACATGGATCTTCCCGTCGAGCACCTCTCTACCTTCGCCGCGATCATCGACGAGGGGAGTTTCGAGGGTGCAGCCAGGCGCCTGCATATCACCCCCTCTGCTGTCAGCCAGCGCGTCAAAAACATGGAGCAGCGTCTTGGCTCGGTGCTGATACGCCGCAGTCGCCCAATCGAACTCACCCCCGCAGGCTCGACGTTGCTGCGGGTCGCAAGACAGCTTGAGCGCATTACTGGCGATGCAGCAAAAGAGCTCGGCATTGGCCCAGGCGCCCGCACCGTGCTGCCTATCGTGGTGAACGCCGATTCACTCGCTACGTGGTTCGTGCCAGCAATTGCGCGGGCAGCGAGAGAAACCGGCGCCTACTTCGAGATCGTGCGAGCTGACGAAACCATCAGCACCGATCGGCTGCGCAGCGGAGAGGTTGTTGCAGCGCTTACCGCTACGAGCGAGCCAGTGCCCGGGTGCACGAGCATGCTGCTCGGCATCGACCGCTATCGTGCCGTTGCTGCACCAGAGTTTCTCGATCAATATTTTTCTACAGGGATCAGAGCCGAGACTCTGCGCACTGCCCCTATGATCGAGTTTGACCGCCACGACATCTTTCAGCAGCGCTTTATTCGCCGCTTCACCCGAGCCAAGGTATCACCACCGCGTCACATGGTGCCGTCAAGTCACGAATTCGCCCTTGCGATTGAGCTGGGTCTCGGGTGGGGCATGGTGCCCGAGTTGCAGTGTCGAGAAGCGCTTGACGCAGGGAGACTCGTTGAGCTGCACCCGGGAGCTGCTATCGAGCTACCACTCTTCTGGCAACGTTGGAACCTCCCCTCTCCGCTCATTGACCACGTCTCAAACGTTGTGCGAGAAGCAGCAGCCAACGCGCTTTTGAAACCCTGAGCGCACGCTCACTCGTATTGTGCGTGATCAATCAGACGTGTCGAGCGGCTTGTTCATCCAAGAACCCGGAGCTTGTGCAGCCGGCACAAACATCGCAGCTACCGCAGTAGTAATTGGCACTGCCAGCACCAGGCCGATGCTGCCCGCGGCTGTTCTGACGATCTCAATTGCGATGTCTTCCTGTGTGAGCAGAATGAGCATCGGGCGGTTATAGAGATAGAGCAGAATGAGCGAACCGATGGCGGCTCCGGCGTAAGCAAAAAATACCGTGTACACAGTTGAGGCAATATGGTCGCGCCCAATTCGCATTGCACTCGCGTAGATTTCTCTGCGGGTAAGCTGCGGCGCAGCGGCTCGCAACTCCCATACCGATGAGGCTTGGGTAATCGTCACGTCGTTCAGAACGCCAAGACCCGCGATCAAAATCGAGCAGGTAAGCAGCCCGCGAAAGTCTATTTCGGTAACCATGCTCGACAAGAGGCCAGATGTCTCATCACCAAGGCCACTCAACCGAGTGGTCTGCACTGACACCCAAGAAACAACCGAGATAATTGCGATTCCGGCCAGTGTGCCGATGAGCGCAGAAGTCGTTCGAAGGTTCAGACCGTGCACAAAAAACAGAGTCACAAACATGATTGCGCTTGAGGCAACTACCCCAACGAGCAAGCCTGAGCCGCCTGCCACGAGTGCTGGCAGCACGAAACCCAACAGCACCCCTGCTGCCACCACGAGCGCGAACAGAGCAAACAGACCTCGAAGCCGCCCGACAACGATCACGACAGCTGCAAATAGTAACCCCAGAACCGCAAGCGGCAAGTGCCGTACGACGCCACCGACCTCATAGTTCTTCGCCAAACCGTACCGAGACGATGCTTCGGACTGGTCGAAAGTGCCGTTTGGGTAGGTGGTGAGCTGCACACGGTCACCCACCCTCAGACCCGACGATGCGAAGGTACCTCGGGCCTCGACCTCAACGACATGCCCACTGTCTGGGCCGCTTAACAAGCCAACGCTGAGTAGTTGGCATGCGGGTGGCGTCAGCAGGTTGTTCGCTTGTTCAGCCTCAGGCGCCCTCAGGTTCGAAGTTTCGCATTCTTCAATGTCGAGGATCTCTGCTTGCGCATACCCAATTTCGACGGTCTGGTAGCTTGCTCTCTCAGCAATATCAGCCACTTTGTCGTAATCAGGCCACAGCCAAACAAGCCCGACCACGGTGCTCATCGCAACCAACGCGAGCAACACGAACGCTGAAAACTTGAGCATCGCCGAAGCTTGCGTTGTCTCACTTACGCCCGCACTCGACAGGCTGTGCTTGTGCACTGCTGCCGGCGCATGCACATGCTTGTGCACCCCACCTCGATCGGGTTGACTCACAGAATCGAGCCTAGTGGTTGGTGTCGAAGACCGCGTTCTCTGGCCCGCTGTCTAGACGCAGCACTTCAATAAGCTCTGGGGCATGTTCGGTTGAAAGAATTACCCGCGCGTAGTCATCGAATTCGCCAATCCAGCCTGTGCCAGCCTCTTCGGGCACCTCAAAATCAAGCACGATGGCCGGTCTGCCAGAACGAATCAAGCAGAAATCATTGCCGCCAAACCCACGCCAAGTACCAATCGCCAATTTCGTTGGCAGGTGGGCGCCAGGCGAACGAACACCTCGCAACCACGCCCAAGGGTCTTCAGAAATAAGCGCTGAAGTGATGCGCTCGCGACTGAGCACAATCTCTCGCCGCCGCATTGCGAGCGCACGCTCGGCAGCACTG
>JAPXTT010000184.1:0-3019 GCA_033812395.1 Leucobacter sp.
TAACGCATCGGGTGAGGAGTTCGGATGGCATTTGGTAGAGCGCTGACTCCCGCGTCTGGGGGCCTAGATCGTGACGCTGCAACCCGAATGGACGACACCGCACTCGATACAGCTTGGAACGAGCCGGACGCACGTGTGCTGTGGATCGGCTCTGGGGGGCGCTTACCATTCATTCAATACGAGGATCGCCTCGCCCTCGGCCTTGTACAAGTTCGGGGCGAACGAAGTGCTCAGTACCTCTACCTCGGCCGTGCTGGTGGTGCACCGCTATTCTGCAGCTCAGCTGAGATGGCAGCTGCAGAGGGCGTGTCGTGCCCCGAGCCGAGCGGTGGCTGGCAGCACCCGTTCGTGGTCAGTGATGCGTTATCGCCTCTCGAGATCGAGATCATGACTGTCGCCCTCGCGCTGACAAACTGGCACGAGTCGATGCCGCGCTCGGCCCGAGATGGCGAGCTGACCACCATCGCACAGGGCGGTTGGGCGCGAGTTGATGCGCTCGGTGGTGAGCATTTTCCTCGAACCGATCCGGCGGTTATCGTGCTGATTGAGCACAAGAATTCAATATTGCTCGGTTCAAACTTGCTCTGGGAGACAGGCCGCTTCTCACTGCTGGCTGGATTTGTAGAGGCGGGGGAGAGTGCCGAAGAAGCGGTTATTCGTGAGGTTCAAGAAGAAGCGGGGGTGCCTCTCGAAAGGGTACGCTACGTAGCTTCCCAGGCCTGGCCGTTTCCGCGTTCGTTGATGCTGGGCTTTCGAGCGAGCCTGGCCGCTGGGGCAGACCCCGAGGCGCTGTGCCCCGATCCAACGGAAATCTCAGAGCTTCGCTGGTTTAGCCGTGACGAGCTGCGAGACCCGAGCGCAGATCTGAAACTGCCCGGAAAGCTCTCGATTGCGCGAACACTTATCGATCTCTGGGTTGCCGAGGATGACAGTGAACAATGACTTTCTCGATGGTCTTGACCCAGACCAGCGTCAGGTAGCTGAGTGCCTGCGGGGCCCTGTCGCAGTGTTGGCTGGGGCTGGCACCGGTAAGACTCGAACTCTCACCCACCGCATTGCGCACGGCGTTCGGGTGGGCGCGTATGCCCCTGAACGAGTGCTCGCAGTGACGTTTACCCGCAAAGCGGCCGCAGAGTTGCAGTCGCGTTTGCGCGGGCTCGGTGCTGCGGGGGTAAGAGCCCAGACGTTTCATGGTGCCGCGCTCGCACAGCTCAGTTATTTCTGGCCACAACTCGTAGGTGGGGCAGCACCCCAGGTGATTTCTGGCAAGGTGCCAGTAGTGTCGCAGGCGGTTGAGTCGCTTCGGCTTCGTCTTAGCGGTGAGACATTGCGCGATATCGCGGCAGAAATCGAGTGGCGAAAAGTGTCGATGCTGAGCCTTGACGAGTACGCGGCAAAGCTCATGTCAGCCAGTGACCCAAGGCCGGTACCCGCCGGGGTGAGCGCCGAGCAGCTGCTCGAGATTCAAGAGAAATACGCGGCAGTGCTGACTGAGCGGCGGCAGATCGACTTCGAGGACGTGCTGGTGCTTACCACGGGTATGCTCGAGACTGAACCTCGCGCATCACTTCAGGTGCGTGAACGGTACCGATTCTTTACGGTCGACGAATATCAAGATGTGTCTCCGCTGCAGCACGCGCTGCTGAAAATGTGGCTTGGCGACCGCGACGAGCTGTGTGTGGTGGGAGACGCGAGCCAAACGATCTACAGCTTTGCTGGTGCCTCGAGCTCGTACCTGCTGCGCTTTGGGCACGAGTATCCAGCAGCTCGCGAATTTAGACTCGAACGAAACTATCGCTCGACTGACCCGATTGTGCGGGTTGCAAACCAGCTGATGCGCGGCAGACCCGGGGCGCTCGCACTGCACGCAGAACGCTCTAGTACTGCAGCGTCGACGCGGCCATCATCGGCAGCTGCTCCGGTGATGGCAGAGTGGTTCGCGAACGATCGTGACGAAGCAATTGCTGTAGCCGCGGCCATTCGCGACAGCATCGCGGCGGGGGTGCCTGCGAGCGAGATCGCGGTGCTCTATCGGGCCAATGCTCAGTCAGCCGCGATCGAAAGTGCACTGCAGGGGGTCGGGGTGCCGACCCGAGTGCATGGTGCACAGAGATTCTTTGATCGTGCTGAGGTGCGGCAGGCAGTGATGCTGATGCGTGGGCAGGCAAAGGTTGCAGACGAACGCCCCCTATTTCAAGTGGTCAGCGATGTATTACGTGCTTGTGGGTGGAACGCCACGCCCCCAGCGGGCGGGGCCGCGCGTGAGCGCTGGGACGCACTGAATGCAATCTTGATGCTGCTTGATGAGCAGCCAGCAGGCGCGACAATGCAATCGTTTAGTGAAGAGCTGCTCGAGCGGTCGCGTGCGCATCACGAGCCAACGGTTGAGGCGGTCACTCTCAGCGCAGTGCACTCGGCAAAGGGCCTTGAATGGCGGCTTGTGCATCTCATTGGTATGAGTGAGGGGCTGCTGCCGAATGCATATGCCGACAACGAAGCCGCAATTGATGAGGAGCGCAGGCTCGCCTATGTGGCCTTCACCAGGGCCCGTGACGAGCTGCGAATTTCTGGCTCTGCAGGCTCGGGTGGGTCGCCACGCAAGCCCTCACGCTTCGTGGCCGAGGCGGGGGTCGAATTTAGCGGCAAGTGAAGGCGCAATATTTTTAGCGAAAGAGTGCGCACGCGCACTCTGGGTGGGGTGAGATAACCTCAAAGCTCGACCTGAACTCTGGAAACCCGCGTTGCACCGGAAAACGCATTCTCGCAGACTGGGTGCTTTCTGGATCTTGTTGCCATCGCCGAAATGCGACAAGAATAATTGCCGCTGCGAGTTCAGCGCAGTGGGGTGATTCTGCGGCTGGCGACAACCCGAGAAGTTGCGTCGCAAATACAGCTATCTTCGGTTCGGCATCAACTCGATGCTGCTCGACACACGCAAGGCAGGGCGAACCGCCTGGTAGCACGAGCGGGCCAATAGACATGCTGGTATCAGTGAGACAGATTGGTAGATGTGGCACGC
>JAPXTT010000185.1:0-2973 GCA_033812395.1 Leucobacter sp.
ACGCGATTGCTGCGCTCGAAGATCGCGACGGCGTGACGCTGCTCGTGACGGGCGACGAAGAGCTCGGCTCGCCAAACTCGCGACAGCTGATCGAAGACACGGCCGCCGGGGCGCGAGCCGCGCTCGTGCTCGAGGCCTCGGCCGACGGTGGGGCGCTGAAACTCGAACGCAAGGGCGTATCGCTCTATGAGATTGTGGTGACCGGTGCGGCTGCCCACGCCGGCCTCGAGCCCGAGAAAGGGATCAACGCCTCGATCGAGCTTGCCCACCAGGTGCTGGCGATCGCGGCGTTCGCGAACCCCGAACTCGGCACCACGGTGACTCCGACGCTTGCGGTCTCTGGCACGACCAGCAATACGGTGCCGGCACGAGCGACACTCAAGGTCGATGTGCGCGTGCGCGCCGCCGCCGAGCAACACCGCGTTGATCTCGCCATGCGCGAGCTGCGCCCGGTGCTCGCGGGAGCCAGCGTCGAGGTGCTCGGGGGAGTGAACCGGCGGCCGCTCGAGCGCAGCGCCTCCGAAGCACTCTTCGGGCGCGCGGCAGCGCTCGCTGCTCGGCTCGGCTTGGCACCGCTCACCGGGGTGGCAGTCGGCGGCGCAAGCGATGGAAACTACACCGCAGGCCTCGGGGTGCCCACCCTTGACGGGCTCGGCGCGGTCGGCGGCGGCGCCCACGCCGAATCCGAACACGTGCTGGTTACAGAGATCGAGCCTCGCACCAGGCTGCTTGCCGCGCTCGTCGCCGAGCTGGCAGGCGAAGGGGAAGAAGGAAAGTGATGAGCGAAGAGAGGCAGCGCGACGAGGTGCTGCAGCAGGCAATGGCCGACGCTGAGCGTGCCGCCGAGCTCACTGGCGCGGTCATTCGTGAGATGAGTGGTGCCGCCGAAGAGGCGCAGGTCATCGATTTGCTCGACCACATCTGGGGTCGAAGCAAAGAGAACTCGGTGCTGCCGAAAGAGTTCTTGCGAGTGCTCGGCAAAACCGGCAACTACATCGCCGGCGCATTTGTCGACGGCGAGCTGATCGGGGCATCGCTCGGGCTGCACTCGAGCCCCGAGCGGCGCACGCTGCACAGCCACATCTCGGGCGTGACCTCGAACCTCGTGGGCAAATCAGTGGGGTACGCCCTGAAGCTGCACCAGCGCGCG
Source organism: Leucobacter sp. (assembly GCA_033812395.1). Taxonomy (GTDB): domain Bacteria; phylum Actinomycetota; class Actinomycetes; order Actinomycetales; family Microbacteriaceae; genus Leucobacter. The sequence goes on from JAPXTT010000185.1 coordinate 1,151, forward strand.
TGGGCCCTCAGCAGGGGAATCGACACCATTGAGTGGACTTACGATCCGCTCATCTCGCGCAATGCGAACTTCAACATCAGAAAGCTCGGCGCAACGCCAGTCGAGTATCTCGAGAACTTTTACGGGCCGATGACCGACTCGATCAATGCTGGTGATTCGAGCGATCGGCTGTTGGTTCGCTGGCATCTGCGCGATCCAGCTGTGCTCGCGTTGCTCGCACACGACAGCAGGGTTCCGGTTCCTTCGGGTAGCTCAACCGTCACGATTCCTGACGACATAGAGGCGATGCGCACGAGCGACCCGGAACAGGCGAAGCAGTGGCGACTGAGCGTGCGTGAGCAGCTCACGAATCTGCTGAGTGCAGGCGGGCAGATCATCGGGTTCGAGCGTGGCACCGGGTACATCTTGGATCAGGCCTCAGACAAGGGAGAGAAATAATCATGAAGATCGAAGGGTTCGAGCTGCGGCGTATCGCGTTGCCGATCGTTTCACCGTTCCGCACCTCTTTCGGCACGCAGACCGAACGCGACATCTTGATCGTGAAGGCGGTGACCGACGGTGCCGAGGGTTGGGCCGAGTGCGTCACGCTGCCGCAACCCGTCTACTCGCCCGAGTACACCGAGGGCGCAGTCGATGTGATGAAGCGCTACTTCATTCCCGCAGTTGCGGGCGTGCGTGACGCGAACGGGGTCGCGCAGGCGCTGCACAAGTTCAAGGGTCACCCCATGGCGAAGGCCGCGCTCGAAACGTCGCTGCTCGATGCCGAGCTTCGGGCCGAGGGCAGGTCGTTCGCCCGCGAGCTCGGGTCGGTGCACGAGCGGGTGCCGTGCGGGGTGTCGGTAGGCATCATGGACTCGCTGCCTGAGCTGCTCGACGCGGTCGGTGGCTACATCGATGAGGGCTACGTGCGCATCAAGCTCAAGATCGAGCCGGGGTGGGACGTCGACGTCGTACGCGCGGTGCGCGAGAAGTTCGGCGACGACGTGCTGCTTCAGGTTGACGCGAACACTGCCTACACGCTGCGCGATGCTCGTCACCTGGCAAAGCTCGACGACTTCGACCTGCTGCTGATCGAGCAGCCGCTCGAAGAAGAAGACATCGTGGGCCACGCCGACCTCGCGAAGATGATGAAGACCCCGATCTGCCTCGACGAGTCGGTCACCTCGGCGCAAACGGCCGCCGCCGCGATCAGGCTCGGTGCGACGAGCGTGATCAACATTAAGCCAGGGCGCGTCGGCGGGTACCTCGAGGCGCGTCGCATCCACGACCTCGCGGCTGCGGCTGGCGTGCCGGTGTGGTGCGGCGGCATGCTTGAAACCGGCCTCGGACGAGCTGCGAACATCGCCCTCGCGTCGTTGCCAGGTTTCACCCTGCCCGGCGATGTCTCGGCAAGCGGTCGATTCTATGCAACCGATATCACCGAGCCGTGGGTGATGGAAGACGGACACCTGACTGTGCCCACCGGCCCGGGCCTCGGAGTTACTCCGATTCCTGAATTGCTCGAGGAGTTCACCACCTCGGTCGAGTGGGTTGCTGTCTAACGGACAACGCTATGCTTCCCTTCATGAGCGCCGCCCAAGAACCGAGATTCACGAGGTTCAGTCTTGGGCGAGTGCTCGACGACCTCGGCATGACCCTGCTCGAGATCGCTCACGGTCATATCGACCAGAGTGAGAACGTGGGCGGGGTGGGCATCTACGACCCGGTCGACGAGCCGATCTACCCCGAGCATGCCATCGTGCTCGGGGTAGGGGTGCACGGCCCAGAGCAGCTTGTGGCGATGCTCGAGACACTCGGCCCCGAGACCCCGGCGGCAGTGGTCG
>JAPXTT010000186.1:0-2960 GCA_033812395.1 Leucobacter sp.
GGTGACGGCCGCTGAGCGGCTGCGGTCGGCGTACCGCGTCGCACCAGGCAAAGTTCGTGTGTTGGGTGATCCCCGTGACGACGTGGTGTGCGCGCAGGCCAACGACGCTCGTGCTGCTGATCAAGCTCGGGCCAGGGTGAGAGCGCTGCTTGGGCTGTCAGCGGATGCACTAGGCGCACGCGAGCCACTTGTGCTCTATGCGCCGACCTGGCGTGATGGCGAGGCTGATCCCGCGCAACCCACCACAGAGCAGGCGGTGCGCATTGCGGCAGCGCTTGATGCACTCGGTGCGCGGCTGCTCGTACGCTCTCATCCGCTTGGTGCTGGCGCCTATGAAGCTCTGCTCGGGGGGCGCGTGCATTTCTTTGGCACCGAACTTGCTCGCGAAATTACGCCACTGCTCGGTGCGTTTGACGCAGTTATTACCGACTATTCGTCGATCGCCCTCGACTTTTCTCTGTTTGGCCGCCCGATCGTGTGGTTTGCGCCAGATCTCGAGCGTTACAGTGCGAACCGTGGCCTCTATGAGCCGCTCGAGGTCACCGCGGCAGGCAGAGTGCAGCGAAGCTGGGAAGACGCGATGGATCGTCTGGCGATGGTGTTGCCTGATTCGCTGCAACGAAGAGTTGCCGAGGCCGACGCCCGCACACTCGCGGCTCGCTATCACGCTCACCCAGAGGGTGGTGCGGCGAGGCGGGTGGTTGCCGAGATTCGTGCGCTTTCGCTGCCAGACGAGCAACGAGTGCCCGAGGGGGCGGTGTTTTTCGAAAGCTTTTACGGTAAACAGGTAAGCTGCAACCCGCTCGCGCTAGATCGCGAGATCGCGGTGCGCTTTGCCGAGGTGCCCCGATACTGGAGCGTCACTAGTGAGCGCACTCAGGTGCCAGACGGTGCAATTGCGGTGCTTGTCGGCTCGCCCGACTGGTCTGCGGCTCGCCGCCGTGCCCAACTGCTTGTGGTGAACGACTGGCTACGGTTTGGGTTCAGGCGCGCAAAGCACCAAATAGTGTTGCAGACCTGGCACGGTACGATGCTCAAGCATCTTGCGCTCGGTCGCCCGGGGGTGAGTCTTCGTACCCGGCTCGCGATTTGGCGCGAGAGCCGACGCTGGAGCCTGATGCTCTCGCAGAACGCGCATTCGACAGCGCAGTTTCGCTCAAGTTACGCGTTTCACGGTGAGGTTCTCGAATTGGGGTATCCTCGCGACGACCGCCTTGCAGCAGCGGTCGCGGGCGGTGAGAGGATCAGCTTCGCGGCTGACGCCGCGAAGCGCGTGCTCGGCGCAGACCCGGCCAAGCGTGTGCTCGCCTATATTCCGACCTGGCGCGATGGTGGGCAGCACGTGAACACGCTCGATGTGCAGGCACTTGCACAAGAACTTGGCGAGGAATGGGTGATCGTGGCTCGTGGGCACACCCGCAGCAGCGGGTCGTACGCTGCTACTCTGCAGCAGTCACACTCTCTCGCTACAGTGATCGATGCATCAGCTCACCCCGACGTGAACGATGTGATCCTTGCCGCCGACGTGCTCGTAACCGACTATTCGTCGGTGATGTTCGACGCGGCGGTTGCGCGTGTTCCAATGCTCTTCTTTGTGCCCGATCTCGCGTCATACCGCGATCGCGAGCGCGGCTTTACCTTCGACTTCGAGGCGACTGCGCCAGGCCCACTGCTCACGACCAGGGCAGAGGTTGTCGAGGCAGTGCGTGCAGGGGTTTCGCGTGGTGAGGCATACGAGGCGTGGTGCGAACGCTTCGTGCCGCACGACGACGGTCATGCCGCTAAGCGTGTGGTTGACGCGCTGGTGGCACGGGGTGCGCTTGCGGGCTGGGGGGGCGTTCTCGGGCTGAGAGATAGTTGAGCCTCGGCTCTTCGTGCTCGGCCCCTCGTGCTCGGCTCTTCGCGATCGGCCCCTCGTGCCTCGCGAGTGGATAGGAAACCCGCGAGTGGATAGGAAACCCGCGAGTGGATAGGAAACCCGCGAGTGGATAGGAAACCCGCGAGTGGATAGTTTATCTACCGTGGTTAAGCTATCCACTCGAAGACTTCCTATCCATTCGCGGCGCTGCCTAGACTGGGGCGAGGCCTGTGCTTGAGGTTAGGCCATTTGCTTGAACGAGGATCGCGCAGCGTTACATGCGCGACTTGTCGACCGTGCGGCCTGCCCCGCCGATCATGCCGTAGAGAAAGCCGGTGCCCCAGCACAGGTGCATGGTGATGAGAGAAAGAAGCCCCAACATTCGCTCTCGAAAGCCCCGCAGCTCTGGCAATCGCGTACACGCAAATAACACTGCCGCCGCGTACAGCAGGGGAGCCGCGTGCACGATCGACCACCAGCCGGCGGCGCCCCGCAGCGGCAGCACCCCGCACAGCTGCAGCACGAGCACGATGAGACTCAGCGCGAGGCCGAGCACCAGGGTGCCCGGCGCATAGAATCGCCATGGAGTTTCTCGCGGGTGTCGCTTCGTGAGCACTGCCCGCCACGCGCCAGTGGCAAAGAACTGCTTCGCGAGATCTTTGTAGCTCGCACGTGGCCAATAGGTCACTCCGAGCGCTGGCTCAAACCAGACAAGACCACCCGCTTGTCTGATGCGCAGGTTGAGCTCCCAATCTTCGCCGCGGCGAATGACTGGGTCGTAGCCGCCTGCGGCCGCGACCGCTTCACGCCTGAAGATGCCAAGATAGGCGCTCTCGGCAGGCCCTGGCGTGCCGTCACCGTGATAGGCGCCGCCCCCAAGGCCGTACGGGCTGTTGTATGCGGCGGCGATTGCGCGCTGCACCTGGCCACGACCGGCTGCACGCATGACCCCGCCAACATTTGCTGCTGCCTCGCGTCGCAACGCCTCGACGCCTCGAGTTGTGTAATCTGCAGTGAGTTCACTATGCGCGTCTACTCTGACAATTACCGGGTATTCACTTGCTGAAATCGCGAGATTCAGGCCGATTGGAATATCGCGTTC
>JAPXTT010000187.1:0-2960 GCA_033812395.1 Leucobacter sp.
TGCTTGGGCAGTGAGCCAGCGCAGAACATGGCTGGGTTGACCGAAGCCGTTGCGGTCTCGCTGCACAAGCTCATGGCTTACAAAGACGAATACGAAGTTGCACGCCTCGCGCTCGATGCGCAAATAAACGACGAGATAGCACAGCAGTTCGGCGAGGGCGCGAAGGTGCAGTGGCGCCTGCACCCACCGACGCTCAAGTCCATGGGGCTGCAGCACAAGATTCGCCTTGGCTCCTGGTTTCGGCCGGCATTCGTGCTGTTGCGCTCGCTCAAGGGGTTGCGCGGCACGCCCTTTGACCTCTTCGGCTATGACAAGATGCGCCGTCTCGAGCGCGACCTCATCGAGGAGTACACCGATTCACTGAGGGGGATCCTCGTCTCTCTGCATGCCGACAACCTCGAAACAGCAACGGCCATTGCGGAGCTGCCCGACATGATTCGGGGCTATGAAGAGGTGAAGTTGCGTAGTGTTCGGGAGTACCGTGAGCGGTTAGTGGCGCTGCAAGCGGAGTTCGCGCAGCCAGCGCACAGAAGGCACACATCAGCTTCATAGGAATGCCCGCCAATCTTGTGAGTACAAGAAAGGCGGACACCCCGTGACAACGACCCCAGACCCCGAGCAGACTCCGCAACCTGCCGCCCAGCCCGTAGCGCCGCAGCAGTCCGAGCCGCACCGCACCGATGCCTCGCAGCCTGAGCAGCTGGCGCAACAGCAGCCATCACTACCGCAGTACACTCAGCCGACGGTACCTCTACCAGACACCACGCCGCAGGCGCCGTATGTGGCTGCGCAAGCCTCACCGCAACAGCCAGTGACGCCGCAATACCAGCAAGCGAGTTTTGCCCACCAGCATGAGTCGGTTGCCCCCGAATTCAACTCGGAGTTTCAACAGCCAACGGTCGCGTCAGGCCCAGCGCAGACAGAACCGCACCAGAAAAAATCGCGTACTGGGGTGTTCTTCGCGGGTATCGCAGTTGGCGCCGTCGTCGCGGGTATCGTCGGTGGAGGCGCTGGTGCTCTGGTAGCAGCAAACACGCAACCCGCTGCAATCTCGCAGCCCCAGACCAATGGTCGCGTCACTCTAAACAACCTCGACTCGGCAACGAACGTTTCGGGTGTGGCAATTGCCGCAACGCCGAGCGTGGTGACACTCGAGGTTTCGGGTGACCAGGGTGCTGGTTCGGGTTCAGGAGTCATTTACAACGAAGATGGCTACATTGTCACGAACGCACACGTGGTGACGCTTGACGGTGCGGCAGGCTCGAACCCCGAGATTCGGGTATGGCTCAGCGACGGTCGCATTCTCGACGGCACGCTCGTCGGCACCGATCCATTTGCCGACCTTGCCGTGGTGAAGGTCGAAGCCGATGACCTGGTGCCCATTGAAATTGCTGACCCGTCGAAGATCAACGTTGGTGACCTTGCCGTGGCGATCGGTGCTCCGCTGAATCTGTCAAATACGGTCACCAGTGGTGTAGTCAGCGCGCTGCACCGCGGCATCGCAGTGGGCAGTCCCATCATTCCCGATGAGTCGAGCGACCAGCAGACGCAGCCCCAGCCTGATGAGAGCAACGAATTTCCGTGGTTCCGCTTCGGTGACCCGAATGAGGGGCAAGGGGGGCAGCAGGGAGAGAGTCAGGTGCCCCAGCAGCAGACTGTAGCTACTCAGGTAACCCTTCCCGTAATTCAGACCGATGCGTCTATCAACCCCGGCAACTCGGGTGGCGCGCTGCTCAATGCAAATGCCGAGCTCATCGGCATCAACGTCGCGATTGCCTCGAACGGCGGCGACTCGAGCACCGCGGGCAGTGATGGGCTCGGGTTTGCGATCCCAGTGAACATGGTGACCCGCGTGGCTGATGCGATTATTGCAGGCGAACGCCCGTCGCATGGCATGCTCGGCATCGGTGTGAACGATTCATCGGCAGATTCCGACGCAGACCGCAACGTCGCAGGCGGCCTGGTGAGTGAGCTGGTGAAGGGAGGTCCCGCGGCGAAGGCAGGGCTCAAAGTTGGTGATGTGATCACTGCGGTTGATGGCATTCCGGCTGACTCAGGTACCTCGGTATCGGCACTCGTTCGCATGCACGAGGGCGGTGATGAGGTAACCATTTCTTACTCTCGCGATGGTAAACGAGCCGAAACGCAGGTGACGCTCGGCACGCTTGAGTGGTAAGCCAGCAGCGACGCTATCGACGCAGAGCCCCCGTTACGAGTTTTCTCTGGCAACGGGGGCTCTTTCATGACATAGAGTGGCCGAGTGACTACCGGGCGATTCGAGTTTGCGAGCGGCAACCTGCAGAAGCTGGTTGCCGCGCCTCAGTACGTGCTATCTATGCTGTTTTCGTTCTTTGTGCCCCGTGATGGGCAGCGCTGGGTTTTTGGCAGCGGCATCGGTGTTGGCGAGGGGGCGCTCGCCGTCGCACGCGCCCTTCGAGCTGACGACCCGAACGCTCTCATCGCATGGCTGGTGACGAGCGAATTCGAGGCAGCGCAAGCCGAGGCTGAGGGCTTCATGGCTGTGCAAAAGCGTGGCTGGGCGGGGTTCTGGGCAACATTGCGAGCCGGGCAGATCGTGGTGACTCACGGCCTCGGCGATGTGAATCGCTTCGGGGTGTTTGGCGGGCGCGTCGTTAACCTCATTCACGGTGCCCCACTGAAGAAGCTGCATCTTGATTCGGCAGTGACGACGCAGGTGGGCGGGCCAGCACCAGTGCAGGCTGTGCTGCGCCGCATGTACTCGGTGGGCGCCAAACAGATTGCACTCTACGTGGCTGGCTCGGTGACGGCCGCTGAGCGGCTGCGGTCGGCGTACCGCGTCGCACCAGGCAAAGTTCGTGTGTTGGGTGATCCCCGTGACGACGTGGTGTGCGCGCAGGCCAACGACGCTCGTGCTGCTGATCAAGCGCGGGCCAGGGTGAGAGCGCTGCTTGGGCTGTCAGCGGATGCACTAGGCGCAC
>JAPXTT010000188.1:0-2956 GCA_033812395.1 Leucobacter sp.
GCCCAGCCCAGTTGGAGGCAGCCCGATCCTCTATCGCGTGCGGCGCAAGCCTGCGTGCGACCACACGCCAGCTCGGAGTCTCGCACGCCACCCTGACACGCAATCTCAAACCTGGAAAGGTTTGAACCTTCACCATTGCGTACCACCAATGGAAACGTTTCAAACCCGGGCCGAACACCTCGGTCACCATTGCGTACCATTGACACAAAATGGGTCTGATCTGGGGTTTTATGAAAAATCCCCTGCCCCCGAAACAAAAATCGGGGGCAGGGGCCCGGGTGGACAACGGGACTTGAACCCGCGACCACCGGCACCACAAGCCGGTGCTCTACCAACTGAGCTATGCCCACCATGCTGACCTGTGAGCAAACGCTCTCAGGCAACCCCACGATCATAACCCAAAGCGGCGGCGAGCGCACAATCGGCTACCGTGCGTGTCGCGGTATCGTGCGTGTCGCACTGCACATGTGCAGGTTGTTAGGGTGAATGCATGTTGAGCGTGTCACAAGAAGACTTCGAGATCCTCGTCGGCGAGGGTCTCGACACGCTGCATGAAGACATGCTGCGAGAACTCGACAACGTCATTTTTTTGGTTGAAGATCGCCCAGATGATGGCAGCGAGATTTTGGGGGTCTACGAGGGCTTTTCGCTCGCCGAGCGTAATGTCTACGGGTATGGCGAAGAGCCCGACCGCATCATTCTTTTTCGCGAGAACCTGCTCGCCCATTGCACAGACATGCAAGAGCTGGTGTCTGAGATCAGAATCACCCTGGTGCACGAGATTGCCCACTTCTACGGGCTCGACGAGGCCCGCATTCACGAGCTTGGGTGGGGGTAGTTTCAGTGAACGCTACCGCAGCGAATGCGCACACAAGCCCCGCTGCGGGCGGGCAGCTGCTCGCCGAGCGCCCCTGGCAGACGGTGGTGTGGGATGATCCGGTCAACCTGATGTCGTACGTCACCTATGTGTTTCGCACCCACTTTGGGCTCGACTTACCGCGGGCGCATGAGCTCATGCTGCAGGTGCATCAGGCAGGCAGCGCCGTGGTCGCCGAGGGTTCGCGTGAGGCGATGGAGATGCACGTCGAAGCCCTGCACGGCTACGGGCTTTGGGCTACGGTCAGACAGGCTGGCACACAATGAGGTTGCTGCCCCTGCCCGGCGACGGTCTCAGGCTCAGGCTTGAGCATGACGAGGCTGTGCTGCTTGACCGCCTGGTGATGCAGTTGATCGAGCTATTGCAGAGCCACAGTTCGACAGCGCTCGACCCAGACCCACTGTTTGCGAGCCTCGAGGTGGGCGGCAGCAACCAGACTCCCGATGACCCCGCCCTCGCGAGACTGTTTCCTGATGCATTCGCAGATGCCTCAGAGGCGTCTGCCTTTCGAAGGCTCTCTGAGCAGGGGCTCGTCAATAGAAAGCTGCAAGATGCACTCGAGGTCTCAAGCGCCCTGGGTCTCGGCGTCGAGTCGATCGCGGGCGAGACGGGCGTCGTTGAGGCTGACCTGACGGCAAAAACGTTGCCTGCGTGGGTGCGCACCCTCACCTCGCTGCGGCTCGCGATTGCGGCGCGCATCGGGCTTGAACGCGAGAGCGACCATGCCGTGCTGCTCGCCAGAGAAGAGACCAGGGGCACCGTCATGGTGTACGACTGGCTCGCCGCTATTCTCGATTCGGTGCTACGAGTGCACGAGAGTTCGTAAGTTCACGACCGGCCTCGCTTACCGGCTATGGCGTTTCAAGCGAACGAGGATCAACCACGTCTCTGCGCGGGGCAAGCAAGCGGGCTGAGGTCAGGCCATCACGCCCAAACTTGCCTTTCACTTCGTCGACCGCCTGGTCGAGCGCACGCCACTCTTCATTCTCGCTCCACAGGGCGGTGGTGTCGCTGCCTGCGTGCATGAGCTGCTCGGCGCGCACACCAATCAGCCTGACGGGGCGCACTGGCCCACCGTCGTGTGCCGCACCGAGCGAGGTGAACAGTTCGCGGGCGGTCTGATAGATGCGCTGGGTCGCGTTCGTTGCTTCATGCAGCGTGCGCGAGCGGCTCAGTGTCTGAAAATCGTCGTACCGCACCTTGATGGCGATTGTTCGCGCCTCGAGTTCGTGTTGCCTGAGCCGCTCCCCCGTGCGCGTGGCGAGACGCAGCAGCTCTCGCTCGAGCACCTGGCGCGACCGTTCGTCGACCGCGAATGTCTCTTCGTGGCCAATGCTTTTCTCAACGCGTTGCGTTTCTACCTCGCGTGCGTCTCGGCCGTGTGAAAGATCGTGCAGTTTCTGAGCGCTCGTCGCGCCGACAATACGGTTGAGGCTGGCAAGTGGTTCACGCGCCAGGTCACCCACAGTGTGTATCGCACGGTTGTGCAGGCTTTTTGCGGTTGCGCCACCCACGCCCCAGATCGCTTCGATCGGCAGCGGGTGCAGAAACTCGAGTGTGCGCTCGGGCTCAATCTCTAGAATGCCGTCAGGTTTCGCTCGCTGCGAAGCGAGCTTTGCGACGTGTTTTGTCGCGGCGAGGCCAACCGAGGCGGGCAAGCCCGTGCGTTGCCTCACCCGGGCTCGCAACTGCCTTGCAATCTCGGCTGGCTGCCCGAACAGGCGCACCGAGCCCGCCACATCAAGAAATGCTTCATCAATGCTGAGCGGTTCAACAAGCGGGGTGAACTCGTGAAAGATCTGCATCACCTGCTTCGACGCAGCCCGATACTTTTCAAAGTGTGGGTCGATCAGCACCAGCTGGGGGCAGAGTTGCTTGGCTCGCGCAATGGGCATAGCCGAACGCACCCCGAACCGGCGCGCCTCGTAGCTGGCGCTTGACACCACCGAGCGCGCGGTGTCGTGCGCCACCGCGCTGGGCACACCCCGAAGCTCGGGCGCATCGAGCAGCTCAACCGAAACAAAAAACGAGTCCATGTCGACGTGCAGCATCGAGGCGGTAACTCGTGCTCGCTGACTC
>JAPXTT010000189.1:0-2950 GCA_033812395.1 Leucobacter sp.
TTGTACGGCTGCGCACATCGGCCTCACCGTGGCTGAGGGTGTTGGGGTGACCGGTGTGCTCGCGGTCGAGATGTTTGAGACCGCAGACGGGCGCGTGCTGGTGAACGAGCTCGCCATGCGCCCGCACAACTCGGGCCACTTCTCGATCGAGGGCTCGATCACGAGCCAGTTCGAGCAGCACCTTCGCGCCGTCGCAGACCTGCCGCTCGGCGACACCGCAATGACTGCGCCCGCCGCGGTGATGATCAACGTGCTGGGTGGCCCCGCCGAGGGCCCGATGCCGGTGCGCTACGCCGAGGTGCTCGCGAAGCACCCGCGCGCGAAGGTGCACAGCTACGACAAGCTGCCACGGCCCGGCCGCAAGGTTGGTCACGTCACGGTTACCGGCGAGCATCTCGCGTCGACGCTCGCCGAGGCTCGCGCCGCCGCGGCCCTCTTCGACTGAGTCGCAACTATTGACAGCGCTCGGTCGCTGTGAAGTAGCCTGCACACATGGCTTCGCCTTCGTGGACAAACAATGAGTTGAAGCGGCTCGGCGTCTATCTTCGTGACGGGGTGACCTAGGGGAGCTTTCCGAGTTACGACAAGGTGCGGCTTCACTACGGTTTGCTCGCAGTCGACGTTCAAGAGCGAATCAAGGCTCAAGAGTGGAAGCATCTTCTTGGAAGGCAGCGGCTTGAGGTCACGTCGCGAGCTAAAACTCTCGATACTTTGCGAGAAAAGCTTCGTAGGGATCGATCGACCCCGCTCTCTAACGTTCAGGACATAGCAGGCGTGCGGTTCGAGGCAGAGATGTCGTTGGGTGAACAGCGCGCCGTCGCCGAGACCATCGCGCTGTTGTTCGAGCACGATCCTGAATACGCTGTGCATGACCTGCTCTCGACGCCCCACAGCGGTTACCGGGCGTTGCATGTATGGCTGAGGCTGCCTGAGCGCGTAGAAGTGCAGGTTCGTACTCAACTGCAGGGCGCATGGGCAAACTTGTATGAAGAAGCTGGCGACCTCTTCGGGCGAGGTATTCGCTATGGGGAGCCACCCGCTCGGGCGACCGACCAACTCAAGGTCGAACATCTCAAGCAACTCTCTCTGAACGAGATTGCGTCTATGGAGCGAGACCACGATGTGCTTTATCGAATGGCGGACGAGTTTCAGCAGCAACTGCGCCGATATCAGAATGAGTATCCCGCGGACTGGGCCGCGAGAATGAGCGATCCGCATATTCAGGCTCTCATGCAAGATTTCGATCGTCGCAAGACTGAGCTCTATCAGGTCGAGGGTGATCTGCACAGAAAAATTCAGCGATTGACCCGTGAGCTTACGTACAATGAGACCCAGGAGGGAATGGCGTGACTGGTTTCTTAATCGAATATCACCGACCTTCGGGCGACTGGAGCTTGCAGTCGTTCTCTGGTGAGAACGGCTACCGCCGTGCGATGGAAGACTCATTTATGCTCGAGCGCGCCCGCAGCAGCGAAGAATTCGAGGTCGCTGCCCTCGCCTCAGACTCTGTTGAGACCCTGAAGTCAACCCATTCACGGTACTTCAGAGGCACCGAGCGTCAGCCGGGCTTCTCGTCGAAGTGGGCCGACAGCCTCGCGCACTGACCCGCACATCGGCAATGCCGCACCCACTACCATTGACCCTATGAGCGAGCGCACTGCAGACACCCCACTCGTCGGCGTCATCATGGGCAGCGACAGCGACTTCTCGGTGATGAGCGACGCGGTGCAGGTGCTGCGCGAGTTTGGCATCACCCACGAGGTCGAGGTCGTGAGCGCTCACCGCACTCCCGACAAGATGGTGGCCTACGCCCGCGGTGCCGCGGCGCGCGGCATGAAGGTGATCATCGCGGGTGCCGGCGGTGCCGCGCACCTGCCCGGCATGGTCGCCTCGATGACCACGCTGCCGGTGGTTGGCGTGCCGGTGCCGCTTGCAAAGCTTGATGGTCTCGACTCGCTGCTGTCGATCGTGCAGATGCCCGGCGGCATTCCGGTTGCGACGGTCAGCATCGGTGGTGCGAAGAACGCTGGGTTGCTCGCCGCGAGGATCATCGCAGCGTTCGACCCGCAGCTCTCTGCGGCGCTCGACACTTATGCGAAAGATCTCGAGGCTCAGGTCGAGGTGAAGAACGCGGCGCTGAAGGCGAAGCTCGACTAAGCCCTCTATCCTGGGCGCCCTTCGACAGGCTCGAGGTGCGGTGCCGCTGTGCGAACTACATGTTGGCGTGGATCTCCCACAGCTGCCACGCGGTGCTGTGCCAGCCGTAGGTGCGGCTGCGATCCTCGGCAAAAATGCGCAAGCGTGACAGCTCGGGTGCGCCGGCCTCGCTGGTAAGCCGCTCAAGCGTCGCTGCAAACTCGGGTTCGGTCGGGGCTGCAACGGCCGCATCGAGCGCGAGCTCACCGGCCGCCTCGCATTCACCGTGCAGCACGGGCACCCCGGCGGCCAGCGCGCCAAGCACCTCAAAGCCCGCCCCGAGCGCACGCTGCGGCAGGGCGAGCAACATTGCGCCAGAGAGAATTGCGCCCACTTCTGCCAGCTGCTCGATCTGCACTACGTGCACGCGACCCTGCAGCGCCTCGCGCACCGGCGGCAGCGACTCGGCGCCGAAGTGAATCACCACGAGCGGCGGCAGCGCGGGGTCGGCCTGCATCGCGTTGAGCAACCAGTCGAGTCTGCCGTTGGGCCCGGGCAGTGCCGTGGTGGCCACGTATTGGGCGGGCAGAGAGAGCATCGCGCGTGTGCCCGCAGACTCTGAGGTCTCAAGATATTCGCTGGGAGCCGCCAGCGGCAGCACCTGCACCTCGACCCCGAACAGGTCGTGCACCTCGGTGGCGACCACGTGGGTGGGGGCGAGCAGCACATCGGCCAGCCTCGCTGCGCGCTTCACGAAGGCTCGGTAGGCCTTCGCTTGTGACGGTGTGCCCAAGAGCTCGGGCGCACCCCACGC
>JAPXTT010000190.1:0-2948 GCA_033812395.1 Leucobacter sp.
TCAGCGGTTTATCTGACTCGTAGCTGAACGCGACGTGCTCGAACTCGACGTGTCCGGTAGCGCGCTCGGGCAACTGCTTGGTCACTGTCTCTCGCTCTTGCTCTTCAGCATCAATCAGCTCGAAGGTTCGCTCAGCAGACGCCACACCAGACTGCAACATGTTCGCCATGCCAGCCATCTGCCCGATGGGCTGCGCAAACTCGCGCGAATACTGAATAAATGCTGTCACGTCACCGAGGGTCATTTGACCCGCAGTGACCTTGAGCGCACCCGCCACCGCGATGAGCACATAGGTCAGGTACTGTACAAATTGCATCGCCGGCATCATAGATCCAGAAAGCGCCTGCGCCTTGAACGAAGCATCGTAGAGGCCCTCGTTGCGCCTGTCGAACTCTTCGACCATTACAGCGTCGCGGTTAAACACCCGAATCAGCTCGTGGCCGGTGAACGACTCTTCGATGTGGCCGTTCAGATCGCCCGTGCGCTTCCACTGAGCAGTGAACAGCTTCTGCGCGCGCACCCCAACAACACCGGCGATTACACCAGACAGTGGTAGTGCGAGCAATGCGATGAGCCCCAGCTGCCACGACACCCAAAACATCATTGCGCCGATACCAATAATGGTGAGCACCGACTGCACCAGCTGCGAGAACGCCTGCTGCAATGCCTGCTGAATATTGTCGACGTCATTCGTCACACGCGAGAGCACGTCGCCGCGCTGGCGCCCGTCGAAGTACGACAGCGGCAGGCGATTAATCTTTTCTTCGATGTCAGCCCGTAGCGAGTAGACCACGCGCATCACGAGCCCGTTGAGCAGGTAGCCCTGCAACCACATCAAGAACGATGCGACGAGGTATAGCGCGAGCACAACGAGAATGAGCCAGCCGAGCTGCGCAAAGTCGATGCCCTGGCCGGGCACTATGTCGGCCCCCTGCAGCATGTCGGCAAACTGTGTCTCGCCCTGCGCACGCAGGCCCTCGATTATCTGCTCTTTTGGCACCCCCGCTGGTAGCTGTGCCCCGAGAATGCCGTTGAAGATCACGTCCATCGCCTGGCCCAGCACCTTCGGCGCGATCACCGTGAGCACAACCGACCCCACGATCAGCAGCGTCACGAAGCCAAACAGGCCCTTCTCAGGGCCGAGCAACCCGATGAGTCGTTTCGCCGAGGGCCAGAATGCCTTCGCCTTGCGCGTCGGCTGGCTGCCCGACCAATCATCAGCGTCGGGCACGTAGTCATCGGGCAGCTCGAACTCGGCTGTTTCAGTGCTCACCGAACCGACACCGCTCGAAGCCTGCTTCTTGTTTCGCTTGTCGCGCGCCATCAGACTGCCTCCGCCTCGGTCAACTGCGATCTGACGATCTCTTGGTACACACTGTTGGCCTCGAGCAGCTCGTGGTGCGTGCCTTGGCCGACCAGTTCGCCGTCTTCGAGCACCAAAATCTGATCGGCTTCAGTGATGGTCGACACGCGTTGTGCCACGATGATCGTAGTCGCGCCAGCGGTTGCGGCGGGCAGGGCCGCACGCAATCTCGCGTCAGTCGCAACGTCAAGCGCCGAGAATGAGTCGTCGAACAGGTAGACGCGCGGCTTCGCAACGAGCGCACGTGCGATTGAGAGCCTCTGCCGCTGGCCACCCGATACACTCGTGCCGCCCTGTGAGACCGGCTCTTCAAGCCCTTTCTCTTTCTCGCGCACAAAGTCTTCGCCCTGAGCGACCCGCAGCGCCGCCCACAGCTCCTCGTCACTCGCCTCGGTGTTGCCGAATCGAAGATTCGAGGCGATGGTGCCCCCGAATAGGTACGGACGCTGTGGCACGAGCCCAAGTGTGTCTGCGAGCTGCTGACGGGTGAGCGACGAAACCGGGGCGCCGTCGACGGTCACGCTGCCTTGCTGCGGGTCGAACAGGCGCAGCATGAGACCGAGCAGTGTGGTCTTGCCCGATCCCGTCGAGCCAATAATTGCGGTGGTTTTGCCGGGCTCTGCAACGAAACTGACGTTCTTAATCACTGGCACTTCAGCACCCGGAAACCCGAAACTGACACCGTCGAATTCAATGCGCCCCTCGCGCGGGGTTGCTACCTGCTCAATCTCGGCAAACTCGAGCGTTGACTTCGTGTCGAGCAGCTCACGAATACGCTCGGCACAGACCACGGCACGCGGGATCATCATCACCATGAAGACCCCCATCATGACGGCCATCAGAATCTGTAACAGGTACTGCAAAAAGGCGGTGAGCGAGCCGACCTCGACGTTGCCCGCCTCGACACGGTGACCACCGAACCACAGCACGGCCGCGGTCGCGAGGTGCAGCACCATCATGATGACGGGAAACATCAGCACGAAGACGTTGCCCACCTGCACCGAGACGCGCGTGATGTTCTCGTTGGCGACTCGATAGCGGTTCTCTTCAAATGGTTCTCGCACGAAGGCGCGCACCACACGAATGCCCATGATCTGCTCGCGCAGCACCCCGTTGATGTCGTCAACTCGGCCCTGCATCTGACGAAACAGCGGCAGTAGCAGCCACACCAAGAAACCCACGATTACGGCGAGGATCGCGACAGACGCCCAGACAAGCCAAGACATGCCCGCGTCTTCTCTCAGCGCCATGATGATGCCGCCTATTGCCATGATGGGCGCCGGGATCATGAAGTTCATGGTCATCAGCACGAGCATCTGCACCTGCTGCACATCGTTCGTGCCGCGTGTGATCAAGGTGCCTGCGCCGAACTTGGTGGCCTCGAGCGTAGAGAGCGAGTCAACCTTACGGTACACCTCGCGGCGCAGATCTCGACCCACAGACATGGCGACGCGGGCGCCGCAGTAGACGGCGAGCACTGCGGCTATGAGCTGCGCAAACGAGACGATGAGCATGAGCCCACCGGTGCTCCAGATGAAGTCGATGTCACCTCGAGTAATACCCTGATCAATGATCTGCGCGTTCA
>JAPXTT010000191.1:0-2939 GCA_033812395.1 Leucobacter sp.
AATCAGGGGAGCGCGCTACTTTGGCCCGTACCCAAAAGTCTGGCTTGTGCGCGAAATGACCGCACTCTTGCAACAGGCGTTTCCGATTCGCACTTGTAATGATGCCGACTATAGGCGTGCAATGCTGAGTGGCCGCCCCTGCCTGGCGGGTCAGATTGGTCGCTGTCACGGCCCGTGTTCGGGGCTCATCAGTCCCGAAGATCATCGTGAACGCGTGAATGAGCTTGTTTCTTTTCTCGCAGGTGGAGATGACCGCGCGCTTAAACAACTTCAACGTGCAATGCGTGATGCGGCTGCCGAACAGCGTTATGAAGATGCTGCAAGACTCCGTGACCAGGTTGCGGCTGTCGAACACGTGCTGGAGCGCAACTCGGTAGCGCTTGCCCATGATGTTGACGCAGACATCTTTGGGTTGCGACACGACGAACTCTCTGCTGCTGTTCATCAGTTCATCATCCGCGGGGGGCGAATTAGGGGGGAGCGCAGCTGGCTGGTCGATGTTGAGCTTGACGATTCGCCCAGCGCACTGCTCGAGCAAGTAATCCAGTCTGCATATGGGGGCGACCGAGAACCGCCCCCGCAGATTTTAGTGCCTGTGCTGCCAGATAACGCTGATGAACTTGAAGAGGCGATGCGTGAGCAACGTCCAAGACAGGGCAGGGTGCGCATACAAATTCCTGAACGTGGTGACAAAGCTGCGCTCATGGATCGGGCGGTCTTAAACGCAGGTGAGCAGTTACTGCGTTACAAGCTGAAACGCTCCGCAGATATCACCGCACGCACCGACGCGCTCGGTGAGTTGCAGCAGGCACTCGGTATGGCAGAGCCACCGCTGCGTATCGAATGCATCGATGTCTCTCACCTGCAGGGCACCGAGGTGGTTGCTTCTCTGGTGGTATTTGAAGATGCTCTCCCAGCAAAGGGTGCTTACCGCAAGTACCGTATCGAACAAACCACCGATGACACCGATAGCATTTTTCAGGTGGTGTCGAGGCGAGCAGCACAGTTGAATCAGCTCGTTCAATCTGGCGAGTTGCCAGATGGCCGTTATCGTGATCGCCCACAACTGCTCATCGTTGATGGTGGGGCGCCTCAGGTTGCCGCCGCGAAGCGTGCCCTCGATGAGGCAGGTATCTCTGATGTCTCACTTGTCGGTGTTGCAAAACGACTCGAAGAACTTTGGTTGCCCGGTGACCCGTTTCCTATCGTGCTACCTCGAGCGAGCGAGGCACTATTTCTGGTGCAGCGGGTACGCGATGAAGCGCACCGATTCGCGATCACTTTTCAACGGCAGCGCCGAAGCACAGCTATTGCCAGTCAGCTCGCTGAGATCGCCGGTCTTGGGCCGAAACGTGTGCAGGCTCTTCTCAAGCACTTCGGGTCAGTGGCAAGACTACGTCAGGCGAGTCTCAGTGAGATTTCAAGCGCTCCTGGGGTTGGCCCGCAACTTGCCGCGCAGATTCATACACGCCTCGCCCAGAGCAACACAAACGGTAAGCTAGAACGAGGTAATGAGCGCTTGTCGCGCGGGGAGGATGAGCCGTGACCGAGCAGGGCACCAAGCAGGAGATTTTAATTGTCACCGGCATGTCTGGGGCAGGTCGCAGCACCGTAGCGAATGCGCTCGAAGATCTTGGCTGGTATGTGGTCGATAACCTGCCTCTTTCGATGTTGAAGACGCTCGCTGACATGGCCGATCGTTCGGACGGTGCATTGCCTCGCATCGTGGCAGTGATAGATGTTCGCGGTCGTGACCTCTTCGAAGACATCCAAGCTACCGTCGCAGAGTTGCGCGAGAGCGCAACCGTTCGAGTGGTGTTTCTCGACGCCACCGATGAGACATTAGTACGCCGATACGAGTCTGTGCGCAGGCCGCAGCCTTTTCAAGCGCAGGCAGGGAGCCTTTACGACGGTATCAGGCTTGAGCGCGAGCGGTTGCAAGAGTTGCGCGCCTCGAGCGATGTGGTGATCGACACATCTCGATACAACGTGCATGAGCTGTCAACCGCCACCAGAGAGCTATTCAGTGACGAAGACACGCCCGGCTTACAGCTATCTGTGCAGAGCTTCGGCTTCAAGTACGGCACCCCGACAGATGTTGACCTGATGGCAGACATGCGCTTTTTGCCCAACCCATTTTGGGAGACCGAATTGCGTGCACTGACTGGGGTAGACGCCGAGGTCAAAGAGTTCGTGATGAGCCGCGAGGGGGCGCAGGAGTTTCTCGAGAATTATGTTGCTGCGCTCGTTCCAATGCTCGCTGGATATCAACGAGAGAACAAACGACACGTCTCACTCGCTGTAGGCTGTACCGGCGGCAAGCACCGTTCGGTTGCCATGGCACGCGAGCTCGCAGATCGACTCGCCTCATTGCCGGGAGTGCACGTGAGCTTACGCCACCGTGATCTTGGGCGCGAATAAGGCTGCCCAGTCACGAATTTTTGACACACTTTTGAAAGGAACCGGATTGCCCTCGACCCCTGACGTGAAAAACGAACTGGTTCGCGTGGCCTCGCAGCAAGTTGGTGAGCGCATGAGTGAACTCGCAACTGTTTTGCGTCTCGCTGGGGGGCTGCACACGATTTCGGGTCGTATTGCGCTTGAGGCCGAACTGCACACACCGCAGATTGTGCAGCGCGTGCGTAAAGATCTCGCAGAGCTTTATGGCGTTCGTTCTGACGCAAAACAGATGCCGGCGGCATCGACCCGCCCCGGTTCACCGCAGTTCGTGGTGCGCGTGCTTGATGGTGAGACTCTCGCACGCCAGCTCGGCCTGCTCGACCAGAAACGGCGCCCGATTCGTGGGCTTCCAAATAGGTTGACCACTGGTTCACCCGCTGAACTAGCCGCTATCTGGCGGGGTGCTTTCTTGGCACGTGGCTCGGTGACTCCTCCTGGCCGTTCAGCAAGCCTCGAAATAATCTGTCCGACCAATGAGG
>JAPXTT010000192.1:0-2881 GCA_033812395.1 Leucobacter sp.
CGAGCTCGGCGACCCCGAGTCGATGTATACCAACCCGCAGCAGCCCTTTACAAAGAAGTTGCTCGCCGCAGCCTACCTCGATCTGCCACACAGAGAAGGTGCGGGCGCGGCAGACAGTGTCGCCCAGATGGCCGCAGAGGAGGCAGCACTGTGAACGTCAAGCTTCCGCTGAAAACCACCAGAGTTCTCACGCCAGGGCAAGCGGCGAAGCAGGCTGCGCAGATCAAGGCCCGCACCTCGTGGCAACTGACCATGAGACGGCTCGTGCGCGACCCGGCAAGCGTGGGTTCGGCAGTCGTGATCGTGCTTGCCGTGCTCTTCGCGGTCTGCGCCCCGCTGGTCGCGCAGTGGGTTGGGCATGGCCCGACCGAGCAGTTTCGTGAGACGGGGCTCTCATCGGCGGGCATCCCTGTCGGGCCGAACGCAGAGTTTCTGCTCGGCACCGATCAACTCGGCCGCGACGTGTTCGTACGCCTCGCCTACGGCGCAAGGGTCTCGCTGCTCGTCGGCGTGATGGCGTCGCTGATCGCCTCGGCAATCGGCGTGATCGTCGGTACGATCGCGGGCTTCTTCGGCGGGGTCGTCGACACCGTGCTCAGCCGCATCATCGACCTCGTCATGAGCGTGCCGTTTTTGCTCGTCGCGATTGCGCTCGTCTCCGTGCTCGGCTCGAGCCTCGGCCTCTCGATTGCGGTGATCGTGTTCTTCAGCTGGGCAAGCCTCGCCCGTGTGATCCGCGGTCAGGTGCTCGCCATTCGAGAACGCGAGTTCATCGAGGCCGCGAGATCGCTCGGCGAGTCCCGCTGGTCGATGATGTTCCGCGACGTGATGCCGAACCTCGTCGTGCCGATCATTGTCTACACCACCCTCATGATCCCGGCGGCCATCGTGTTCGAGGCAACGCTCTCGTTCCTCGGGCTCGGTATCGTGCCACCCACCCCGAGCTGGGGCAACATGCTCGCCGACGCCGCGAACGGTTCGATGTATCTCGTTGCGCCGTGGATGGTGCTCGTGCCCGGCCTCGCCCTGCTCGCGCTCACACTTGCATTCAACCTGCTCGGAGACGGCCTGCGCGACGCACTTGATCCGACCTCGACGAAGGGGGCGAAAGCATGATCCGCTTCTTCCTGTCACGACTCGCCTTCGGCGCGCTCGTGCTCCTGATGCTCAGCATCTTCGTGTTCGTGCTGTTCTACGTATCGCCGTCTGATCCCGCGCGCATCATCGCCGGTGACAAGGCGACCGAGGCACTGATGGCGCAGATCCGAGTGAATCTCGGGCTCGACAAGCCGATGATTCAGCAGTACTTCATGTTCCTTGGCAACCTGCTGCAGGGTGACCTCGGGTTCTCATACCGCACGAACCTGCCCGTCGGTGATCTGATCGTGAACCGCATTCCCGTGACCATGTCGCTCGTTTTCGGCGCGGTGGTGCTGTGGCTCGCGATCGGCATTCCCATCGGCATCGCCTCGGCCAAGAACCCGGGTAGCGTGCGAGACCGCCTCGGGCAGAGCTTCGCGATCGTCGGCATCAGCTTTCCGACGTTCGTGCTCGGTATGATCGCGCTCTACACGCTCTACTTCATTCCGACGCGCATGGGGCTGACATTGTTCCCTGCATCGGGGTACGTGCCAGCCGGCCAGGGCGTGCTGCAGTGGGCGTGGCACCTCGTGCTGCCGTGGCTCACGCTCGCGCTCGTGATCGCAGCGGTCTACGCCCGACTCACGAGAGGTCAGATGCTCGAGGTGCTCGGCCAAGATTACATTCGCACCGCCAGGGCGAAGGGCATCACCGAGCGTCGAGTCACCTACGTGCACGCGTTCCGCAGCGCCATGCCGCCGCTTGTCACGCAGCTCGGCATTGACATCGGTATGCTGCTCGGCGGGGTCATCGTGATCGAGCAGGTCTTCGGCCTGCCCGGCATCGGTTCGCTCGCAGTGACGAGTGTTGCGATGCAGGACCGCCCCGTGGTCATCGCGATCGTCTTGCTCGGCGGCCTTTTCGTCGTCGTGTCGAACCTGATCGTCGACATGCTGTACGCCCTGTTGGATTCGAGAGTAAGGACTGCCCGCCGATGAGTGACTGGTACCCGATTGGTATGCACCTGGTGGCGCGCGACTTGTGGGTCGTGGTGCCACTTGATTGGAACGAACCCGAGGGTGAAAAGATTCGCGTGTTTGCTCGCGAGGTCGTCGACGCGTCGAAACAGGGCGAAGATCTGCCTCTGCTCGTGTATTTACAGGGTGGCCCCGGAGGCAAATCGCCTAGACCGCTCGAGCGGGAGGGGTGGATTGCGAGCGCGGTGAAGCGTTTCCGCGTGATTCTGCCTGACCAGCGCGGTACGGGCCGCTCGACTCCGGTGCGCGCCGAGCACTTTGCGCAGATGTCGGCCGAGCAGGGAGCCAGACATCTCGCGCTGCACCGCGCCGACTCGATCGTGCGCGATTTCGAGGCGCTGCGTGAGCTTCACTTCGCAGGCCGCCAGTGGTGGACTCTCGGTCAAAGCTACGGTGGGTTCTTGACGCTGCAGTATCTTTCGCACTTTCCAGAGTCGGTTGTGGCATCTGCTATTACTGGGGGTGTCCCGAGCATCGATCCAGACCCCGCCCAGGTGTACGCGCGCACCTTCCCGCGCATCGCTGAGAAGAATCGCGTCTTTCGAGAGCGTCACCCGCACCTTGTCGAGCGCATCAACCGGGTCGCCGACCTGCTCGAGGCGCAAGACGTGCGTCTGCCAGGCGGAGATCGCCTCACCGTGCGCCGACTGCAAACGCTCGGCATCGACTTCGGCATGCAGCCGGGCTTCGACCGTGTGCACTGGATATTCGACGAAGCGTTCGTCGATGCAGAAGAGACCGTGCTGAGCGACGTGTTTCTTGCC
>JAPXTT010000193.1:0-2851 GCA_033812395.1 Leucobacter sp.
AGGCAGCTATGGGTGCGGAGCGGGGGGCTGGCTGCGACAGCATGGTGGGCGCGCACGATGCTACGGTTACCCCCGATTGTGCGATGTTGTCGCATAGAGTCGTCACAAATTCACCTGCCCCGAAGACCAAAACCTCTGGGTTGGGTTTGTGCGTGCGCCTTGGCTGAGTGGTGCGCGATGGGTGGCGTGAAGCGGGTAGGTGTGCGAGTACCGGCTCGAGCAAAGAAAGCAGCGCAGTGAGTTCGAGGGCAGAAAGCCCACATTTCTGGGCGATCGACGGCAGTTCTCTGTCGTTGATGCCGTCGATGAGTTCACTGATGAAGCGCTGCTGAGCAGGAGTGGGCGACTGCAACCTCAGGCGCGGTTGTTCAAAGCCGAAGCGCAGGGTTTCAGTGCCTTCCCAGCAGAGCGGAAACTCTGGGTTGAGTTGGAGCCGTGCAGATCTCATCTGCCCATCATGCGTCAGCTTCGGGTCTCAGCAGCAGTTATGCACAGGTTTTGGTTGCACCAACTCAATATTTCGCCTGTGAGCGACAAGTCGCGAGCCAAGTCGTGTTCGTTGCTTGACTGTTTCGTTGACGTGAGGGCACTACACGGGCGGGGGTTGCAGAGGGTCTGGTGGTGTCTGCTCTTCACTGCCTCCATCGAGCAACTCAGCGAGAGCACGATCGAAGTCGTCTGCGGGCTCGGCTGACGGGGTTGCGCCGTCGAGCCCAACACGCTCGAGCAGTCGGGCCGGGTGGGCGAGCTCTTCTGTGGTGGGCAGTAGGTCAGGGTGCGCCCAGAGGGCATCGCGGCGACCAATGCCACCTCGTTCTGCAAGCAACCGCCAAACCGCAGCAGCTTCGCGCATCTTACGCGGTCGTAATTCAAGACCAACTAACGTGCTGAATGCGTGCTCCGCAGGGCCACCCACGGCCCGGCGACGGCGCACCATCTCGGCTATAGCCTCACTTCCAGGCAGGCGCGAGACAGCGGTCTCGGTCACCGCATCGACCCAGCCCTCTATGAGCGCGAGCATCGTCTCGAGGCGCTCAAGCGCTGCTTCTTGCGCGGGGGTTTTAGGCGGAATCAGGGCGCCGCTTGAGACGAGTTGCTGCATCGCGTGAGTGTCTGAAGGGTCAATGTCGCGCGCGAGCTCATCAATGCGCATCGTGTCTAGGCTCATGCCGCGGGCAAAGTCGGTTATTGCAGAGATAAGGTGCAGGCGCAACCACCTCGTGTGACGAAACAGCCGAGCGTGTGCGAGCTCGCGCACCGCGAGGTAGAGCGTTACAGCTTCGGCGTCTTGCTCAAGCCCATCGGCGAACGCGGCGACACCGCTGGGAATCAGAGCGCCGCCCTCACGACCCTGACCTTCAAATAGGGGGATCCCGACATCGCCGCCCGCGCTCACCTCGTTTGCGAGCTTGCCGATAATCTGACCGAGCTGTGTCGCGAACAGCGCGCCGCCCACACTTCGAAGCATTGGGCCAAGCCCGCCAAGCGTGCTGGCCAGCTGTTCGGGCAGTTGACTGCTGAGTGCGTCGGTCAGTGCGTGAGCAATTGACTCTGCAACGGGCTCAGATAGACCGATCCACGTATCGATGGTTTGCTGCACCCACTCGACCCGAGTGAGCGTTCGTGGCGCGTCAGAAGTGGTGCCCACCTCGGTCGCTTCATCGAGCCAGAGCGAGGCTACAGGAAAGGATCGCTGTGCAACGCTAGGGTCTGCTGCGGGAGTGCCCTGTGAGGCCACATCGATAGCGATACGTCTGGCGATTGACCAGTCGATTTCGCCCGAAGGATTCTGCATCGCCTGCTGCAGGGTCGCGAACAACCCCTGAAGAGCTGCAGGGTCACCCGGAAGTCCAGCGGCCTGAGCCAGGGTGGCAGGATCGATCCCGTTCGAGGCCTGACCCGAGAGCATCTCGTTTAACATTCGTTGCAACTCGTTGAGGGCGTCGTCGTTTGGCCTGCCAGCGAAGTCATCGTGCTCACGATCATCCATGGGCACCACGCTACGGCACCAGTCATGAAATCAACCGGGAGCGCGCAAAATGAACCAAAGATCCGTTGCGCTCACTGCGAACAGTGTGCCTCTGGTTGTCGCGATCCTCAAAATTTCAGCATTCTTGTCAGCGACGATCGCTAGGGTTAATGGCACGCCAGAACCCGCACCTAAACAAGAGAGTTTCGACGTGACAGACCCGACCAACGCTGCTCCAGAGGCACGACCCCGCCGCATTTCTCCTGTCGCGGTGACTGTAGTGCTTGTAGTGCTCATCATTCTCGGCTTTCTCGGTATTGCTTCAGTGCTCACTGAGGTGCTCTGGTTTGAGCAGCTCGGGCACTTGCCGGTGCTGCTTACACAGTGGATTGCGGCCGGGGCAATGTTTCTCATTGGGTTTTTGGGGATGGCATTGCCGGTCTTTTTGTCGATCGATATTGCCTACCGAAAACGACCAGTGTATGCACGGCTGACAGCTCAGCTCGATCGCTACCAAGAGATGGTTGAGCCGCTTCGCAGACTTATTAAGTGGAGCCTGCCAGCCGCATTCGGTCTTTTTGGTGGCTTCGCTGCAGCAACCAGTTGGCAGCAGGTTTTGCTCTGGTTTAACTCGACACCATCAGGGCAGAAGGACGCGGAGTTTGGGCTTGACCTGTCGTTCTACCTGTTTTCGCTGCCCTTCTGGCAAGGCGTGCTCGGTTTTGCTTCAGCCGTGGTGCTCATCAGCCTGCTGCTCGGTGTTGCCACGAGCTATCTGTACGGCGGCATATCGTTCGTTGGGCGAGACGTGCGCGTGTCAAAGGCTACCCGAATTCAGGCCGCCATCCTCGCGTTTCTCTACCTCGTGCTGCAAGGTGTGAG
>JAPXTT010000194.1:0-2846 GCA_033812395.1 Leucobacter sp.
CCGGCTCGTTCCAAGCTGTATCGAGTGCGGTGTCGTCCATTCGGGTTGCAGCGTCACGATCTAGGCCCCCAGACGCGGGAGTCAGCGCTCTACCAAATGCCATCCGAACTCCTCACCCGATGCGTTACGGTCTCTGCGCGTGGCGCGATGCGCGAGAAGCAATCGCTGCCTACGCTGAGGGTATGGCCACCACTCCATTCACTCTAGCCGCCCTCGCCACCTCGGCGGTGCCCGGGCTCGTCGTCACCGGCACACGCGCTCATACCTCAGGCAGCTCAGGCGAGTTCACCTCTGCAGTGCTCGGTTCAGAGTCTGGTGAGGTCATCATTCGGGTGCCTGCAACCCCAGCCGCAGAGGTAAGGCAATCTGCCGAGCTACTGAGCCTCGCAGCGCTCGCAGAGGGTGCGCGTGCAAGCCTTCCGTTCGCGCTGCCGACCACCCTCGGCATGACCAGGGCAGGCGATACCCGTGCAGTGGCCAGCTCATTTCTCGCAGGCGTTCCCGCATCGCTTGAACAGATTGCGGCCGATAGTGATCTGCTCGGGCAGGTTGCTGAGGCAATCTCAGCAATACATTCGCTGCCGAGCAGCCTCGCGCGTGACGGCGGCCTGCCTGTGCGCGATGCCGAAGAGGTACGGGCAAATATTGCCAAGCTCGTGCAGCGGGCCGCAGACACTGGCATGCTGCCATCGACCGTACGCACTCGTTGGAACGACGTGCTGGAAGCCGCTCAAGTGTGGAGCTTTCAGCCCGCAGTTGTACACGGCGCGCTTGCCCCAGAATTGCTGCTCACCGAGGGCAGCGAGCTTACTGGCGTGCTTGGTTGGCATGAGCTCTCGCTCGGCGACCCCGCAGTAGACCTGCATTGGCTGCTGCTGACAGACCACGAGGTCTTTGATGCGACGGTCGCAAAATATACGGCGCTGCGTGGCGTCTCTGGCCAACAAGAGCTCGCAATCCGTGCTCGTTTTTACCATGAGATCGAAGTCGCAAAGTGGTTGCTGCACGGTTTTGAATCGCACGATCAAAGCGTGGTCGACGATGCTGTCACCATGCTCGACCGACTCGTCGATCGCCTCAGCTTGCTCGGGTCGCCCCTGCCGAAGCAGCGAGTACTGTCTGAGCACGATGTCGAGCAGCTACTCAGTGAGACTCCCGTCATCGAGTTTGACGAACGCTCAGAGACCGCAGAGTTTGAATCTCTTGATGAGGATCGCGAGTTCTATTCAGACCGCGACTTTGCTGACGACGAACCGGGCAAGAGCGACCCAAGCTAAAGCTGCACTGTTCGCCATAGCTGCTCTAATTCTTCGAAACTTCGACGTACCTCGCCTCGAAGCTCCTGCCCCTCTGCAACATAAAAAAGCGTTACATCGATGTGCTCGGGGTCGACAGCAGCCCAGCGTGCGTAGGCGTGCCGGTAGAGATCAAGTTGCAAGAAACGAAGCGATCGTTCTTCATCGGTCTTTGGTGGTCGACCAGATTTCCAATCTACGATCTCGTATCGAGGAATTGCTGTATCGTCTTCACGATAGACCGCGTCAAGCTTGCACACGAGCGTGCGACCCGCGAAGGGCAACGTGATCTCGAGCTCGACCGCGAGGGGTTGCTTTTGAGCCCAACGCGAACGCTCGAACTGCGCAATCAACTCGTCGAGTTCTTCGCGTGGTTCAGACAGCGATGCGGTATCGGAGTCGAAGTCGAGCCCTGAGAGAGCGAGCGATGTGCCCATTGCGGTGCTGGCTCTACGCTCGACCCATTCGTGAAACAGGTTGCCCGTTCGTGTGCGGCGGTAGGGTCGCACAGGTAATGGGCGCAGTCTTCGGCGCTCGGCCTCAACCGGGTCTTCGATGAACTCGTGAAACGTTGAAGCGGTCAACCGCGGGGCAGCTTCACTACTCTTCTCAGCGGGCCTTCGATCAGCGGTCTCACCTCGATTCGGTGAGCCGTTCGAGTTTGACTTGCTCGCGAGTTCAGCGCGCTCTGCGAGCAACAACTCGACCACCGGGTGCAGTGACACCGGCGGCGGTGTCACCCCGCGTTCAATCTCGTCAAGTTCTCGGCGCACAGCCCCTGCTGCCGCGTGCACCGCCTTTTCTCGGCGCCCGAGCGGCTGAAGTGGCCACTGCATTGTACGGGGCGTGCCCGATGTGGGGTTGCGCTCATATGCGCTCTGCTCAGGCAGCTCGGGCACAAGCCCAGCATTTGCGAGCTCGAGCAGAAACACTGAGGGTTGACGGGCGTTCTTCTGCGCACCCCAGAACGAGCAGCTGAGCAGCAGTCGCGATGCGGCACGAGTGATCGCAACATAGGCAAGCCTGCGTTCTTCGGCGGAGTGCCGGTCTTTCAGCGCATCTTTGTACGCGGAGATCGCGTCAACAGCCTCTTTCTGAGTGCCGACGACCTCGAGGTTGAGTCGGGGCCGCGCTGCTGAATCGCCTCGCAGCTCATCGGGAAGTTGGCCGGGCCGCAACCACCCCAGCCCTTCTCGTGCGTTCCCAGGAAACTCGTCGGCCACGAGTCGTGGGATCACTACCAGATCCCATTCAAGCCCCTTCGAGCCGTGCACGGTGATGAGTTGCACGGTGCCGGGCTCGGGCTCGGGCACGTGCTCGGCCGCCTCATCGTCTTCGGTAGCTCGTTCGAGCCATGCGAGCACTGAGTCGAGCGTGCCTTGCTCATCGCTCAAGAGAAAGTTCTCGACCATGTCGCTGAACGATTCGAGGTTTGCTCTTGCCACAGCCGAACCCTCGTGCCCGGTGTGTTCTGCGGCATCAAGTTCAATATCAAGGCGAAGCGCAGCGACCGTCGAGTGCAACAAACTCAAGATGTCGCCGCCGACCTCT
>JAPXTT010000195.1:0-2807 GCA_033812395.1 Leucobacter sp.
GGGTCGATCCATCGATTCAAATTCACGGATACACCCCCGGTCACTCGAAGCTTGGGCAAACGGGGGAGTATTCGCGGCCAGATGGTGCGGCGGCAAAAAACATCAATGCGGTGGATCGCGATGGCGAAGACTCGGTCGCCTCGATTGGGGCGCCGCGCCGTGCACGCGTGCGCATGGCCGAGCATGACACAGAGCGAGAAGATCAGCGTGCGTTTCCACCTGAGCCGGTGGGTCAGGTGCGCGTGCGTTTGTTGACCGACACCGTGTGCGCTGACCTTCGTGGCCCGACCGCGTGCGAAGTGCTCACTCCGAGTGAGGTTGACAAGGTGTTGCAGCGACTTGGGCCCGACCCCGCAAATGCGAACACCCCCGCTGAGCGTCACCGCTTCGTCGAGCGAGCCGCCGCGAAGCGCACAGCGATCGGCCTGGTGCTGATGGATCAGTCAGTACTCGCCGGTATCGGCAACGTGTACCGGGCAGAGCTACTGTTTCGTGCTGGCATCGACCCACACACTCCTGCAAATTCGCTCGATCGCAGTGCGCTTGAGGCGCTCTGGGACGACTGGGCGAAACTGCTCGACATCGGCATCACGGTGGGGCAGATGATCACAATCGACGGTCTCGAGGGCTCTGATTATGACCGCGCGCTTAGAGAGCGGGACGAGCGCCACTGGGTGTATAAGCTCGAGGGCACGCCGTGCAAGCGCTGCGGCACGAACATTACCCTCGAAGAGATGGGCAACCGCAAACTGTACTGGTGCGCTGGCTGCCAGCACTGAGCGACTGACTGTACTGTGCTCCTGCCCGCTACCTCACAACAAGGGGTCGTCTGAACGAAACCGGCGTACGAAGCTGCCAAGAAATATTTACTTGCGGCTTCAAGTAAAATTCTGATACATTCGATTTAGTTGAATCATCAATTAAATCTCGTACCTATCGGAGGCAGAAATGACCATTACCGCTGAACAGATCCCTGGCTACCGCGTCGGCACCTGGGTGATCGACCCGACTCACACCGAGGTCGGTTTCTCGGTGCGCCACCTCGCGATCAGCAAGGTTAAAGGCAAGTTTGAGCGCTTCTCGGGCACTCTGGTGACCGCTGAGAACCCGCTCGATTCGACAGTTGAGGCCACGGTTGAGGTCGCGTCGATCAATACGAACCAGGCCGACCGCGATGGGCACCTGCGCACGGGCGACTTCTTCGCAGCAGACGAGTTTCCCGAGTTCACGTTTACGAGCACCGGCGTGCGCCAGAACGGCAGCGACTTTGCGGTTGACGGCGAGCTCACTTTGCGCGGAGTCACCAAGCCAGTCACCTTCGACTTCGAATTCGGTGGCTTCGGGGCCGATGCTTACGGTAACTACAAGGCCGGCTTCACCGCAACCACTGTCGTGAAGCGCGAAGACTTTGGCATTCAGTGGAACGCTCCGCTAGAGACCGGCGGTTTGCTGTTGGGCAGCGATGTCACCATCACCCTTGATGTGCAGGCAGCTCTCGCTGGGGAGTAAACGCATCGCGTTTGCTTGCGAGAGCTGGTGCGGCTACTGCCGCAGTCGCTGGGGAGTAAACGCATCGCGTTTGCTTGCGAGAGCTGGTGCGGCTACTGCCGCAGTCGCTGGGGAGTAAACGCATCGCGTTTGCTTGCGAGAGCTGGTGCGGCTACTGCCGCAGTCGCTGAGTAGTTTTTAGAGCGAGGATCAGGGGCGGTGGAAACACCGCCCCTTTTCTGTGCGCACTTTTCTGCGCGCCCGAAAGCTTCGGTGAAACTTTCGAAATGACCCGTGCCGCGCAGCTAGAGAATGCCGAGACCGCGCAGCTCCTGATGCAGGGTTGCGCCATCTGGGCCGTATATCCAGGGCACCCCGCTGACACTACGCTGCAGGCGCGCCTTTGAGCGACCGCCAGCCAACACGGCCTGCCCTACAGAGAGTTGGCGAATCAACACCGCGGCAACGTTTTCGGGGTGTGCGCTGGCGAATTGCTGGTAAAGCTCTTCATCGTGTTGGCCGTCGTCGCCGACGAGCACCCACTTCACATCAGGAAACTCGCGCGCGAGGCGCGAAAGTTCTCGGGTCTTGTGTTCTTTGCCGCTGCGAAACCAACGATCGGTTGTTGGCCCCCAGTCGGTGAGCAGCAGTGAGCCCATGGGGTAGAGGTTGCGCTCGAGAAAGCGGCTGAGTGCCGGCGCGACGTTCCATGCTCCGGTTGAAAGGTAGAGCACGGGTGAACCGGGGTGTTTTGCGAGCAGGTGATCGTAGAGCACCGGCATGCCCGGAGTTGAGGTGCGGGCGTGCTCGTCGAGCACGAAACTGTTCCATGCGGCAACCAGGGGTTTCGGGAGCGCCGTGTTCAGAATCGTGTCGTCAACGTCGCTGATGAGGCCAAAGTGTGCGGTGGGGTCTGCAACGTAAACGGGGGCATGAGCTGACTCTGCGTGCTGTGACCCTGGGCCACTGGCCTGCAGGGTGATCGTGTGCCACCCGGGCGTGAGCTTTACGGGCACCAAGTGATCGATAACGCCGCCGCGGTCTGAAGCGACCTCGGTGATCGGCTCGTTGTCTATCAACACACGCACCGGCGAATAGGGCACATGTACGCTCGTGAAGCTGCGCCAGCCGCGCACTCGAGCGACCTGCGCCACCACTGGGCGCAATGATTCTTCAGCATTCACTTCGTCGTGTGATTCGGTTGCTGGCATGTAAAGCACTCGCCCGAGCACGCGAACCCATTCGGTGGAACCGTAACCGATGTAGGGGATGACGCCCGGGGTGCGCCCTCGCTTCACTACCCGACGCTCGCGAAAGCG
>JAPXTT010000196.1:0-2800 GCA_033812395.1 Leucobacter sp.
AGTGCAGACTACGACCGCTATCGTGCGGGCAGTGCAATGGTCGAGACTGCAGAGCGTTTGAGCGAGGGCGGGCCAGCACCTGAGCAGTATCGCCTGCTCGTGGGTGCACTGCGCACGCTCGCCCAGGGCAAAATCGACCCTACGCTGTTGCGTGACGGCTACCTGCTTCGCGCGCTCTCGGCAGCAGGTTGGGCGCCGGGTTTTGAAGAGTGCGTGCGTTGCGGGGCACAGGGCCCTCACGCACAGGTGGCAGTGCAAATGGGCGGTGTGGTCTGCGAGAACTGTGCGGTACCCGGCACGCCGAAGCTCGAGCCGGGCAGTCTCGTACTGCTCGCAGCATTACTTGTGGGTGATTGGGACACCGCAGTCTCATCGGGCGACCTCGAACGGGGCCAGGCCTCTGGCATCATTGCGGCATACGCACAGTGGCACATGGAGCGCGGCCTGCGATCGCTTCGCACCAACTAGCTGCCCCTGCACAAAGAACGACGTCGCTGACGCTACAGTTAGGTCTGTGAGCATGCGCCGAGCCCCGTCAGCACTGGTACCGGTCGACTGGACCGGCGAACAGCCGCCCGCTTTTCGCGGGTCAGTACCGAAGCACATCGCCATTGTGATGGATGGCAACGGAAGGTGGGCAAACCAGCGTGGACTGCCCAGAGTTGAGGGGCACCGTCAGGGTGAACAGGCACTGCTCGACGTCGTTGCGGGCGCCATTCAGGCTGGTGTCACTCACCTCAGTGTCTACGCTTTCTCTACCGAGAACTGGCGCAGATCGCCCGACGAGGTGCGCTTTCTGATGGGGTTCAATCGCGAGGTGTTGCGTGGCCGCCGTGCGCAGCTTCACGCGTGGAATGTTCGCATGCGCTGGGCAGGCCGCAAACCTCGACTCTGGGGTTCGGTCATCAACGAGCTCAAAGCGTCAGAACGTGCCACGGCACACAATACGGGCCTGACCCTCACAATGTGCGTCAACTATGGGGGGCGCAATGAACTCACCGACGCGGTGAGGTCAATCGCCGACGAAGTAGCTGCGGGGCGCCTTTCGCCGCACGGTATCACCGAGCGAACTATCGCCAGGCATCTTTATGTGCCAGAGCTGCCCGAGGTAGACCTGTTCTTACGATCGAGCGGCGAGCAGCGCACCAGTAACTTCATGCTCTGGCAGTCTGCATATGCCGAAATGGTGTTTCTCGACACACTCTGGCCTGACTTCGATCGCCAAGAGCTGTGGCGCGCGATCGAGATTTACCAAGACCGCGACCGCCGATTCGGTGGCGCCGTCGACAAGCCTCACGCTGTGAAGTAAAGAGACCGTGTAGCGGCCTAGCCGCCGCGCGCCCCGCGACGACGCCCCTGCTTCTGCTCGGCCTCGCGCCAGGCACGCTGGGCTGGGGTCTCACCACCAACTG
Source organism: Leucobacter sp. (assembly GCA_033812395.1). Taxonomy (GTDB): domain Bacteria; phylum Actinomycetota; class Actinomycetes; order Actinomycetales; family Microbacteriaceae; genus Leucobacter. The sequence continues at coordinate 1,413 of JAPXTT010000196.1, forward strand.
TCGGTGCGGGGCTGGCAGTGGCCGAACGATTCTCTGTTTGGCGATACGCTGAACCACCCCGCCCGAGGTGCCAGGCGTGCGTAATAGCGAGAGCGAGTGCGTCGGCTGCGTCAGCGGGTTTCGGTGGTGATGCGAGGCCGAGCAGGCGGGTCACCATCGTAGTAACCTGCGCTTTATCGGCCGCACCGTACCCGGTGACCTGGGCTTTCACCTCGTTCGGCGTGTAGAGGGCGACGGGAACACCCCGCTGTTCAGCTAGGTACATCACTACACCGCTGATCTGGGCGACACCCATCACGCTCGCCACATTGTCTTGCGCAAAAACGCGCTCGAGCGCGATGCCGTCCGGTTTGTGACCGTCAAGCAACCGCGCAATGCTCGAACCAATGCGATGAATACGTTCGGGCTGACTCGCACTCGCAGAACTCTGCAACACCTCAACGTGTTCAAAGGTGACACGTCGCCCCGGGTGAGCCGTAACGATCCCGACCCCACATCTCGTGAGGCCGGGATCGATCCCGATGATACGCAGGGCCAGCCCCTACTCGTCACCCTCGAGCTCAGCCTGCACCTCAGTGGTCAGGTCGAAGTTCGAGAACACATTCTGCACATCATCGCTGTCTTCGAGTGCATCGATCAGACGAAACACCTTGCGGGCGGTGTCTGCATCAATCTCAACCTTCAGATTCGGCACGAACTCGGCGTCAGCAGACTCATAATCAATGCCAGCCTCGACAAGCGCGGTTCGCACCGCCACCAAGTCAGATGCCTCAGTCAGTACCTCAAACGCCTCACCGTTGGGGGTCGAGTTGACCTCTTCTGCGCCGGCGTCGAGCACTGCCATCAACACGTCGTCTTCGGTTGTGCCTTCGGCGGGCACAGTGATGACACCCTTGCGCTCGAAGTTGTAGGCGACACTTCCCTGCTCGCCAAGATTGCCGCCGTTGCGGCTGAGCGCGGTGCGCACCTCGGCGGCGGCACGGTTCTTATTGTCTGTCAGACACTCGATCATGAGCGCCACCCCGTTCGGGCCATAGGCTTCGTACATGATTGTCGTGTACTCGACAGCGTCGCCCGAAATACCAGCGCCACGCTTGATTGCGCGGTCAATGTTGTCGCCGGGAACAGACTGCTTCTTCGCCTTGTGTACGGCATCGGCAAGCGCCGGGTTGCCCTCAAGGTCGGGCCCGCCGATGCGGGCGGCTACCTCGATCACCTTGATGTACTTTGCAAAGGCCTTCGCGCGACGCGAGTCGATAATGGCCTTCTTATGCTTGGTGGTCGCCCACTTGGAGTGTCCTGACACGGGAGCTCCTCTTTCGTAATACTCAGTTGCAGGTAAGTCTAAATGTGTATCGGAGCCCCGGCTGTGGGCTCTATACATACGA
>JAPXTT010000197.1:0-2791 GCA_033812395.1 Leucobacter sp.
CCCAGCTCTTGCCAACTTCGGTCGCCGCCTCCGTGATGGCTCTCGCCCCGATTGTGCTCGCGCTGCTGGCCATACCGCTGCTCGGGCAGCGCCCGACCGCTTATGTGCTACTCGGTGCTGTCGTTGGCGTGATCGGTGTCGGCCTGCTTGTGGGGCTCGGCCGCACTGCGGTTGACCTGCTTGGGGTCGCAGCGTCCCTTGTCGCCCTGTTGCTGTCATCTCTCGGGGCGATCCTGACCACAAGATGGAAAGACGAGACCCCGCTTGTCGCGACGACCTCGTGGCAGCTTCTTGCGGGTGGCGTGTCGCTGCTGCTAGTCGCGGTCGCGGTTGAAGGGCCGCCACCCGCAATGATCGCGACAAACGTGCTCGCCTATGCGGTGGTTGCGGACGAGATACTTGCCCCGCTGCAGTGGATCGGCATGGCGCTTGTCGGAGTGGCGCTCGTGCTCGGCCGCGGTGGTGTGCGAGGTCGAAGCAGGTGGTTGTGACACACCGCTGCGCGTCTGCCAGCTATCTGCGCCCATATTGGGCGGCAATGGGGCAAGCGAAAGGGTCTCGCGCGGCGAGTCCGACACGGTTCAGGTACTCGATCACAATTGCGTAGGAACGCACGAGAGAGGTCTCGGTGTACGGAACCCCGAGCCGATCGCAATGTTCGCGAACGATGACTCTCGCCTTCGCAAGAAACGGGCGTGACATGCTCGGAAACAGGTGGTGCTCAACCTGATAGTTCAGGCCGCCCATGAGTATGGTGGCCCACCAGCCGCCGCGAATATTGCGGGAGGTGCGCACCTGCTTTGTGAAGAAATCGAGCTTAGCGTCATGCGCAATCACGGGCATACCTTTATGATTCGGCGCGAACGATGCCCCCATATACACTCCGAACACAGCGAATTGCACGCCCAGAAAAGCGAAAGCCATTCCCAGCGGAAGCAGCAGAAAGATTGGTACGAACAGCAAGGCAAACCGTGTGAAGATGATGGTGAGCTCGATCCAGCGTCCTTTCACTGGCTCCTTGCCGAACAGGTGGCGAAAGCTGTGTGCGTGCAGGTTGAGGCCCTCGAGCGTGAGCAACGGAAAGAATAGCCACCCCTGCCGCTTCGTGATGGCTCGCCTGAGCCCGCGTGCCTGGGCGGCGTCTTCTTCGATGAAAGAGATTGTGTCTACCGCAATGTCGGGGTCTTTGCCCACTCGGTTCGGGTTCGAGTGGTGCCGACTGTGTTTTGAATCCCACCATGAGTAGCTCATGCCGATGGCCCCAGCGAGAATGCGTGCCAGGCGATCGTTGGCTGGCCCGAGGGCCAGAATCTGTCGGTGTGCTGCCTCGTGCGCGAGAAACGCGATCTGTGTGAAGATCAGCCCGAGCCCGGCTGCGATGAGTAGTTGAAACCAGCTCTCGCCGAGCAGAATGAACCCGGTGATGGCCCCGCCGAGCGCCGCGGCGATCAGCGCTGCAACCGATGCATAGAACCAATAGGCTCGGCGCAGCAAGCCAGATTCGCGAACGACTTGCGACACATTGCGATAGGTCATGCCGATAGAGGGAAAGTCCTCGGCTCTTGCCCGGGTGGGGAGTAGCGGGCCGAGCCCATTGCGCGGTTGGGTGAGATTAGCCGACATCAGCGGCACCTGCTTCCGTGGCGAACCCCGGTGAAGCGGTTCTGGTGAAGCTACTGGCAAGTGCCGATCGCTAGGAGTAACGCTATCGACCAGGTGATACGTTCACCTGCATATAAGCGACCTCTGCTGGCTCCGCTCGTCGAGGCACTTTCGCGTCACTGCTCGCTGGTTGCCCGTGATTGCTGTGAGACGGTGCGTCGATCAGCCCTTGTTTCCGGTGAGTGTGAGCGCCCCGCCGAGGCCAATCATCATGACCCCGCCACCCGCTCCCATGCGCGAGATACGCTTTGGATCTTTGGCGAACCACTGTCGCGCCGTGCTGGCGCTGAGCGCCCACACGCTGTCGCTCAGCAGCGCGATCGTGAAGAAGATCATGCCGAGCAGTGCGAGCTGCAGCGGAATCGCCGGCGAGCTGTAGCTGACGAACTGAGGCAGAATCGCAACGAAAAAGACCAGGGTCTTCGGGTTGGTGGCCCCGACCACAAATCCCTCGCCGAGCAGCCGGATCGCGGATCTGCCGGGTACCGCCTGCCTGTCAGGTGTCCGCACGTGAGCGTTACGGTGGCGAATGGCCTGCACTCCGAGATAGATCATGTACGCGGCACCAGCGAACTTGATGACGGTGAACACGACCACCGACTCTGCGACGAGGGTTCCAACTCCCAGCGAGACCAGCGCAATCGCCGGCAGCATGCCGAGGGCATTGCCGACTAGGCTGAGCAGCCCGCCCCGCCTACCGAGCGAGAGGGATCGGCCGATGACAAACAGCACGCTCGGGCCGGGAATAATGATCAAGGCGAATGCGGCGAGGGCGAAAGCCCACGCGTTCGATGCTGGAAGCATGATGTTGCCGCCTTTCTGCGGGTCGAATGAGACGAAACCTACACGCAGAGCCGGGTCTTTACGCGCCACCGCGCCGGTGAACTTGGGACGCCGAGCCTGCTCTCGCGGCGAATAGCAGGCAGGAGATGGTTGCTGGATGAGACAGGATCGAGCCACAGTGGACTGTCGGCTAGAAACCTCGGTTTACCCCACGGTAGCTGGGATCCTTCAAATAGCTTTCGTGCAGATCGTAGCGCCAGCTCGGTGCAACCGAACGCGGGAACGGGCTGCCCCTAGACGGCTTGCGTTGTCTTCACTGTCTTCTCTTAGCGGAGCAAGAAAGTTG
>JAPXTT010000198.1:0-2783 GCA_033812395.1 Leucobacter sp.
GCGCATCGTTTCGCTCATGCGTTCTACCTTACGCCCGATGGTTCTCGCGTGATGCACCCCTCTGCCACGTGTGAGACTCGGGTAGAGTACCGGCATGACGGCGCCCGTAAATAAGTCGACCCCTCGTGAGAGCTTCGGCTCGAGAAATGTGTTTATTCTCTCGGCGATCGGTTCTGCCGTCGGGCTTGGCAATATTTGGCGGTTTCCTTACGTTGCGTATGAGGGTGGCGGCGGCGCATTTCTGATCCCCTATCTTTGTGCGTTGTTGACGGCGGGTATTCCGCTGCTGTTTTTCGACTACGCGATTGGTCATAGACATCGAGGATCAGCGCCGCTCGCTTTTCGTCGTATGCATCGGGCCGCAGAGCCACTCGGGTGGTGGCAGGTGCTGATATGCGTGGTGATCTCGGTGTACTACGCAGTGATTATTGCGTGGTCAGCAATGTACACCTGGTTCTCTGCACAGCTCACCTGGGGCAAAGGCAATGAGAACGACTTCTTTTTCGTTGACTTTCTGCAGATGGGTGACGTCTCAGAGGGCGGCATCTCAACTGAGTTCGTGCCTCAGGTTGGCGTGCCACTAATTGCGGTGTGGCTTGTGGTGATCGTAATCATGGCCCTCGGGGTGAAGCGCGGCATTGGCGCAGCCAACATGGTGCTCATGCCACTGCTTACCTTGATGTTTGTGGTGCTTGTGGTGCAGTCGCTGTTTTTGCCGGGGGCGCTCGACGGCCTGAACGCCTTCTTCACACCCGACTGGCAGGCACTCGCCGACCCGGCAGTGTGGGCTGCGGCATACGGTCACATCTTCTTCTCGTTGTCCGTTGCGTTCGGCATTATGGTGACCTATTCGTCGTACCTGAAGCGCAAGACCGACCTCACCGGCTCGGGCCTCGTTGTCGCATTTGCGAACTCGTCGTTTGAGATTCTTGCTGGTATTGGCGTATTTGCGGCATTGGGCTTTATGGCTGCCGCTCAGGGCACCGAGGTTGCAGGTGTTGCCACCTCGGGTATTGGGCTCGCGTTCATCGCGTTTCCGACGATCGTTTCGAACGCGGCCGGCGGCTCAATTATCGGCGTGCTCTTCTTTGGGGCGCTCGTCTTTGCCGGTGTTACCTCACTCATCTCTGTGCTCGAGGTGATTGTCGCTGCACTGCAAGACAAACTGGGTTGGAGCCGCATTGCGACCACGCTTGTGGTCTCTGTGCCGCTCGCTATGATCTCGCTGGCCCTCTTCTCGACCACCACCGCGCTTGCGGTACTCGACACAGCAGATGCGTTTGTGAATGCCTTCGGCATCATGGCGGTGGCGTTCGTTACCGTGATTGTGGTTGCGTGGGTGCTGCACAAGCTACCTGCACTGCAATCGCACCTGAACAAAAGATCAAGCTTTACAGTCGGCCTGCTTTGGAGGTCATTGGTTGGCGTGCTCGCGCCGGTTGTGCTCGGCTACCTGCTCTTGACCGAACTGATATCGAAGATTGCAGCGCCGTACGGCGACTACCCTGGCTGGTTTTTGTGGGTGTTCGGCTGGGGCATGGTGATCGTGCTTATTGTGGGTGGGGTGCTGCTTTCGCTCTTGCCCTGGAGCGAGAAGTCACGGGCAACACAAGACCCCGAATACGACGAGTTTCTTGAACTTGAAGGCCACAGGAGTCAAGGCGCAACAGAGGCACGTCAGGCAACTGAAGAGAGGGTAAGCAAATGACGCCCACGGCTATTGTGATGATGGCGGTCGCTATTCTGACACTTTGGGGTGGCCTCATCGCCGGTATCGTGAACCTCGCGAAGCACCCCGAAGAAGAAGGCACAGAACCGATGCCGCCCGTCGAGCTCTAGTGAACGGCCCGAGCTGAGTCTCGAATACTTACTTTTGACGCATTCGCCGTGTACAGTTGAAGTTACGCACCTGAACGCTTGTGCCGTTGAACACCGAAAACCCCGCGCTTTTTGAGGCTTTGCGCGCCCATCCTGCCGAATACGGCTCCATTCGAATCATCGTTACCAACGAGGTTCACGAGATCTTCCCTTCGACGCCGTCGTCGGGTACAAATTGGGATCGCCCTTTGCGATCTCATTCACACAATGAAGGAATGACAATATGGCCACCGGCACTGTCAAATGGTTCGACTCGGGCAAAGGCTTCGGCTTCATCGCTCCTGATGACGGCTCGAGCGACGTGTTTGCACACTACAGCGCAATCGTGGGCTTCGGCCACCGCAACCTCGAAGAGAACCAGAAGGTTGAGTTTGAGGTTGAAGAGGGCCCCAAGGGTCTGCAGGCTGCAACCATTCGCGCACTGTAAGTAGTTGCGCGACTGTTCAGTCGCACGAGAAGGATCGCCGGGCAGCGCGCCGGGCGATCCTTCTTTTTGTGTACCGTGTCAACACTCGTGACTAGCCGTCGCTGTCACGAGTACTGCTACAGCGCTCACCTCACTATTCTGAGGGTATGAGCGATGAGAGAAGCAGCGAGCACGGAGTGGTGCAGCCACGGCAAGACCGTGCCAGAGGGGTGCGGGTGCGGGCTCGCTTGCGTGCGCTTGCTTCAGTCGGGCTAATACTGATTGGGGCCTTGCTTGCGCCGGTCGCAGTGGTCGGCGTCTCGGTCAGCAAGCAACTCGTCGACACCGATGGTTTTGTGCAGACTTTCGCTCCGCTCGCGCACACACCCGAGGTGCAGAGTTTCATCGCCACAGAGGTAGCGAGTGGGATCGAGCAGAGCCTCGACATTGATGCCCTGATGAGCGAAGCGTTCTCGGGGGTAGCGCAGCTGAACCTACC
>JAPXTT010000199.1:0-2747 GCA_033812395.1 Leucobacter sp.
CGCTCGATGCTCATGGTCTCTGGCATGGTGAGAATGACCTTGTATCCGCGCGCTGCGCCGACGAAGGCGAGTGCGATGCCGGTGTTGCCGCTTGTGCCCTCGACAATGGTGCCGCCTGGTTGCAACTGGCCCGATTTCTCGGCAGCATCGATGATCGCAATACCGATGCGATCTTTCACTGAGCCCGCCGGGTTGTAGAACTCGAGCTTGGCGTACACTTCAGCGTTTGTGCCAGCGACGCGGTTCAAACGAACCAGAGGGGTGTTGCCGAATGCCTCGGTGATGTTGCTGTACGTGCGTGCCATGGCGACGCGGCCCCTTTCTTGAAGTAGTTGGGTGCCCAGGTGGACACCACAGAAACTATATCGCAGTGTTATTGATTGTTTCACGCATGGTTATGTATTGTGACGCGATGTTTCGCAGGGAGTTCACCTGTTCGATGCTCCTGGTTGTGGGTTCGCTCTGCCTGTCACAGCGGTAGTGTGATCGTGTGAGTGAACGAACATCGGTATCTGAGGTGTTGGCTGTGATCAACGCAATGCTTGCAGAGGCGGGTATTGCGCCAGGCGCCGACGCATCGTTGTTGCTCGGGCACGTGCTTGGCGAGTCTCGGGGTCGGGTGCAAGCTCTTGCGGTCATGGGTTGTGAGATTTCTGACGAGGATCACCAGAGGGTGCTGAGGCTAGCCTCGGAGCGTGCGAGCCGCGTGCCACTGCAACATTTAACCGGGCGGGCGGCATTTCGTGACATTGAGCTTGAGGTTGGGCCGGGGGTGTTTGTGCCCCGCCCCGAGACTGAAACGGTTGTTCAGTTTGCAATTGACGCGCTACGGAGTGCTTCTCCCGCCATTGCTTCCAACGGGCTTGACTGCGAAACACCGCAACTCATCGCGGTTGACCTGTGCACGGGCAGCGGGGCAATCGCGCTCGCGATTGTGAACGAGGTTGCTGGGGTGCGGGTTTGGGCGGTTGAAAAGAGCGTCGAGGCTCATGCCTGGGCGAGCCGCAACGTTGCACGGCTAGGTGATGGGCGAGTCGAGTTGCTGCTTGGTGATGTGGTTGACGCGGGGCAGCTGCTCGAGCGTCTTCTCGGGAAGGTAGACGTGCTGATCTCGAACCCGCCGTATGTTCCTTCAGCAATGGTGCCCAGGGATCCCGAGGTGCGCGACCACGATCCAGCACTCGCGCTATACAGCGGCGAGGATGGCCTTGATCTTATTCGCGTACTGAGCAAAGTGGGTCTCAGCCTCGTGGCGCCGGGAGGCTCGCTCGTGCTTGAGCATGCCGAACAGCAGGGTGCGGCGATTCGCTCACTTCTCTTGGCTGATGGTTGGCACACTCCGGAAACCCATCAAGACCTCAACCTTCGAGACAGAGCCACGACAGCTATACGCTGATCTTGCTCTACTCCCGCGCAGCTCTCCCGGAGAACCGGGGAGTAAGATTGTACGTTATGGCCGAAGTCTTCGATTGCACCGACAGTACGCAGCTTCTTTCGGCGTCGCGGGCAGCGCGGCAGGCGCTTGCGCGAGGTGAACTCGTGGTGCTGCCAACCGACACTGTCTATGGCGTTGCTGCAGACGCGTTCACCCCAGAGGCGGTAGATCGCCTGCTTGAGGCAAAGGGGCGCGGCAGGCAATCGCCACCCCCGGTGTTGATTCCCGATGTCGCGACACTGGGCGCGCTTGCTGCGCACGTGACGACACCGGTGCTTGCAATGGCAGGTGAATTCTGGCCAGGGGCGCTCACTATTGTGCTCGAGGCAAACCCCAGTCTCAGCTGGGATCTTGGTGAGACTGGGGGCACAGTTGCGCTTCGAATACCGAATCAGCCTCTGACGCTCGAGCTTTTACGCGAGACCGGTCCGCTTGCGGTCTCGAGCGCGAATCAGACAGGTCAGCCAGCAGCACAGACCATCGACGAGGCGCAACAGATGCTCGGTGAATCAATTTCCGTGTATCTTGACGCTGGCGAGGCGACAGCCGGGGGTATGGCCTCAACCATTGTCGATGCCACGGCGATCACCGACGAAGGCGGCGTGCTGCGTGTGCTTCGTGACGGGGGAGTCAGTCGTGAGGCGCTTGCTTCGCTCATGCCAAGTGTGAAGGTTCTCGGGCTCGAAGAGGGCCCCGCGGGCAACTCGACGGGCTCAGCGGCCGGAGCCTAAGGTGCTTCCATTTCTGCTGGTGGCCACGGTGGCGGCGCTGGTAACTGCCGTGGGTTCTGCAGTTGTGTTGCGACTTAGCAGACGCTTTCAACTCGCACCAGAGGTGCGAGAGCGCGACGTGCACAAGCAGCCGACCCCCCGCCTGGGCGGCATCGCAATGTTTTTCGGGATCCTCGCCGCCCTTGTGTACGGGAGCACGCAGGTGCCTTTTGGCGGGGTGTTTGCTGACCGAACGAGGCTGTGGGTATTGCTCGGCGCATGTGCACTCATTGCCATCGTAGGAGTGCTCGATGACTTGCTTGACCTTGATTGGATGGTAAAACTCGGCGCACAGCTTGCTGCTGCCGGATTGCTCGCTTGGAACGGCGTGCAAATCGTGTCACTGCCATTCGGCGACACACTCATCGTGGGTTCTCCGATGGTGAATTTTGTGCTCACGGTATTTCTGATGACGCTTGTGATGAACGCGGTGAACTTTGTAGACGGACTAGATGGGTTGGTCGCGGGTGTGGCGATTATTGCGAACGCCGCATTCTTTATCTATACACAGCTGCTGACGGCACAGACTGGCGCAGACCCAT
>JAPXTT010000200.1:0-2715 GCA_033812395.1 Leucobacter sp.
TAGACGCGACCGGTCTCGTGGTCAACTTCGTACTTGTTGCGGCTGCCCTTGGGAATCTCAATGACGGCGTCGAATGCGGCGGTCATGCGCGCTCCTTCTGCGTGTTTCATAGGCTTTCGCGCCCGCGTGGGCACGACGTACAGGTGTACACCTCTAGGGTACGCGAAACCGGCCAGCTCGGCCTGTACCGTTGAAGCATGGCCACAACACCGCGCACCCCGGCGAGCATGCGTGTGCGCTCATCGGTGCGGCCGGTCTTGCGGCGGGTAGCTGCTGGCACGTTCGGTTCGAACGATTCGGTTTCGAACGTACGCAGCAATGCACAGGGCGAGGATCGCCAACCCCTCGTGCTGGTCGCCCTTTCGGGGGGCGCTGACTCGCTTGCGCTCGCCGCCGCGTTAGCGGCCGAGGGGCCGGGCGCAGGGGTGCGCGCCGGTGCGGTGATTATCGACCACGGGCTGCAGTCTGGCTCGGCCGCGGTCGCTTCGCGCGCGGCCGAGCAAGCCCGCGATCTCGGCCTCGACCCGGTGGTCGTGCGCCGTGTGGTCGTGGGTGACGGCGATGGGCCCGAGGCTGCGGCGCGCGCTGCGCGATATGAGGCGCTTGCCGCCACTGCCAGCGAGCTCGGTTGCGGGGTCGTGCTGACCGCCCACACGCGCGACGATCAGGCCGAGCAAGTGTTGCTCGCGCTCGCCCGGGGATCGGGCACGCGCAGCATCGCGGGCATTCCGCTGCAGCGCGAGATCGTGCCGGGAGTGTTCGTGGCTCGCCCGCTGCTTACCGAGCAGTACGAGGTGACCCGCGCGGTGACCGAGGCGTCGTGCGCCGAACTCGCCCTCGCGCCGTGGCGAGACCCGCACAATGCTGATCCTACGTATACACGTGTGCGCGTGCGCACCACGGTGTTGCCGATGCTCGAACGCGAACTCGGGTGGGGCTTTGGGGCGGCGCTTGCCCGCAGTGCAGACCTGGCTCGCGAAGACGCCGACGCACTCGATGCGATCGCCGAAGCGCACCTCGGCGCGTTGATGTCTGGCGGGGGCGAGGATCAGCCGGTACGGCTCTCGATCGAAGCCCTGCGGGCGCTGCCTGCCGCGCTGCTTGGTCGCGTGATTCGGCTTGTCGCCGCGCGCGTCTTTGATTCGCAGCTGACGCGGGAGCACACGCTCGCGATCGCCTCGCTTGTGACCGGTTGGAAGGGGCAGGGGCCCATTCATGCGCCGGGCATCGTGGTGAAGCGCGAGGCGGGTGAGCTTGTGTTTTGCTCGCGTGAGCTGTTGCAGTAATTCGTGGCCTCGTGACGCATTCTGGGCGATAAAGTTGATGCATGGATGCGAAAGAACTGGGCGACGAGCTCACCACTGTGCTGCACACCGAGGCCGAACTGCGGGCGAGGCTCGCAGAGATGGCGAGGCAGATCGAGGCCGATTATGCTGCCACCAACCCGCCGCTGCTCGTCGGCGTTCTGAAGGGCGCGGTCATGGTAATGGCCGACCTCGCGCGTGAGCTGCGCTTTCACGCACAGATGGACTGGATGGCGGTGTCGTCATACGGTGCTGGCACGAAATCGAGCGGTGTGGTGCGCATTCTGAAAGACCTCGACTCAGATATCACTGAACGTGACGTGCTGATTGTCGAAGACATCATCGACTCGGGGCTGACGCTCTCGTGGCTCAAAGAAAACCTCGAAAGCCGCGGGGCTCGGTCTGTGCGCATCTGCACCATGCTGCGCAAGCCAGAGGCGCTCAAGGTCGAGGTCGATGTTGCCTATGTTGGCTTCGATATTCCAGTGGAGTTTGTGGTGGGCTACGGGCTTGACTACGCAGAGAACTACCGCAATCTGCGCGATGTAGCGGTGCTTGCGCCGCACGTCTATTCAGACTGAGTGGCGGTTCGGCGCACCCCGAGTCTTACGCGTCTTACGCGTCTTACGCGTCTTACTGCGGCCCGTTTCTATTGGCAGGTGTACGCGCTGGGCGAATCTTCAGAAGGTTTGTCAGCGGTGACAGCTACGCTTATTGCAGTTTAAAGAGAAAGGCCTCGCATTGGCTGAAACTGCACCCGGTGGCTCCCGCCTGAAGAAGATCTTCAAGGGCCCGCTGGTTTACCTGATTCTCGCACCGATCATTGTGCTGCTTGGGTGGTCGCTGCTTTCGGGTGCTGGTGTGCGCGAGGTCACGACCGAGCGCGGCCTTGAGATGCTTGCAAACGGTGACGTGAAGAAGGTCGAGATTATTGACGGCGATCAGCGCGTCAACCTCACGCTTGACAAGGCAGATAAGAAGACTGGCGCGACCGACGTCTATTTCTACTACGTGATGCAGCGCGGCACCGATGTTGTCGCTGCAGTCACCGACGCCAAGCCGAAAGATGGCTTCACCGACCAGGTGCCGCAGCCAAACGCGTTCTGGTCGCTCATGAGCTTTCTTCTGCCACTCTTGCTGATTGGTCTGTTCTTCTGGTGGATGCTGTCGTCAATGCAGGGCGGCGGCAACAAGGTGATGCAGTTTGGCAAGTCTCGGGCAAAGCTCGCCTCGAAAGAGACCCCACAGGTGACCTTCGCAGACGTGGCGGGCTCAGACGAGGCCGTCGAAGAGCTGCACGAGATCAAAGACTTTTTGACCGATGCCTCACGCTTTCAGGCAGTGGGCGCTCGTATTCCACGCGGCGTGCTGCTGTATGGCCCGCCCGGCACCGGTAAGACCCTGCTGGCGC
>JAPXTT010000201.1:0-2705 GCA_033812395.1 Leucobacter sp.
TAAGAGATATCGCCGACCATTTGCACCGGGCGTATACCTCCGACATACATCGGCGTAAAACGGGGCGCGGTCGGGCCAGCAGCAATCACGAGAGCCGCACCAAACACCGGCAGCGCCGCCCACGGCCTTGGAAAAGCAGTGTCGGTGTCGAACGTGGCAATTGCCCAGAGGATCATGCCGAACCCCACCCACTGCATCAGCGAGCGCACCACGACGCGTCGGGCCAGCACGAGCTCAAGTGCTGGCGCCGCGAGCGCCAACAAGCCGCCAACCACGAATTCCCACACCCGCGAATAGGTGACGAAGTATGCAACCGTAAGATCACTGTCGGTAGCAAGTCATAACGACACACAGCTAAAGATTTAGTTACGCAAACCTACTTACTTCTTCGCAGCAGGAATGATTCGCTCTACACGTTAAAACGCCACTCGCAGACGTCGCCGTATCGCGCAGAGATCATGGCAACAGCCAGGGGTTAATGAGCTTGGCCCCCATACCATCGAAATCCTTCACGTTACGAGTTGCGATTGTGCAACCATTGACGAGCGCCGTTGCGCCGATTAACGCATCTCGTTCGCTCTTCGGGTCGGGTACGTGAAGCCTGGCAGCAGCACGCGCAACAGGCAGATCCACCGCCAGCATGCGATACTCAAACACGTCGAGCAGGTCATCTTCTAACCAACTCTGCAGCCTTCGAGCTTGGGCCGGGTCGCGACGTTCGACGCGCGCTATCCCAAGTTCAATTTCGAGCACCGAAATCACGCTCAACCATAGGCTCTCAGCCTCCAAGCTTGAGAACCAGGCCCTCACAGCGGAGTCGGCAATATGCGCAGGTTTTCGGATCTCGCTCAACACATTCGTGTCAAGCAAGTACTTCACAGCTCTGCTTCTTTCGGTACGAAACGAAGTCGAGTCGGCTCGAAATCAATGTCCTCGTCCATGCTGAGCCGATCAAGCAAACTCTGCCCCGTGTCTTCTCCGCGCAGCTTGCGATACTCCTCGATTGAGACAAGCACAAACGCCGGATTGCCCCGATCGGTAATCATCACGGGCGCTTTCAGCGCAGCACGCTTCGCTGCACTGACATCACGATTGAATTCTCTCGCAGTCATCGCGCTCATGTTCCACCTCCATGTAGGCACGTACCTACATGGTATCTCGACAGCAAGGTGTGCACAAGTGCTTACGCAAACCTACTCACTTCTTTACAGCGGGGAGGCGCCGCATTACACGTTAAAACGCCACTCACAGACGTCGCCGTCTTGCATGACGTATTCTTTGCCCTCCATGCGAGCCTTGCCTTTAGCGCGGGCCTCAGCAACCGAGCCGCAAGCGACGAGATCTTCGAACGAGATGATCTCGCCCTTAATGAAGCCCTTCTCGAAGTCACCGTGAATCACGCCGGCCGCTTGCGGCGCGGTGGCACCCTTGCGAATGGTCCAGGCGCGAGCTTCTTTGGGCCCTGCGGTCAAGTAGGTCTGCAGGCCGAGGGTGTCGAAGCCGACGCGCGCAAGCTGGTCAAGCCCACTTTCTTCTTGCCCAATCGACTCGAGCAGCTCTTTCGCATCTGCCGGGTCGAGCTCGATGAGCTCGCTTTCGATCTTTGCGTCGAGAAAGATTGCCTTCGCAGGCGCTACGAGCGCCGAAAGCTCATCGAGACGGGCCTTATCTTGCAACACGGTCTCGTCGACATTGAACACATACAAGAACGGCTTCGCGGTGAGCAGGCCAAGCTCGCGAATCGGTTCAAGATCGATGCCAGCCTGCGACAGCACCTTGCCCTCGTTCAGCGCCGCCTGAGCAGCGCGTGCCGCGTCAACCACCGAAACATCGATCTTCTTGTTCTTCAGCTCTTTCTCGTACCTCACGAGCGCCTTCTCAAGCGTCTGCAGGTCGGCGATGATCAGCTCTGTGTTGATCGTCTCCATATCGCTGGCCGGGTTCACCCTGCCGTCGACGTGAATCACGTCGGGGTCGCTGAAACCACGCACGACCTGCGCGATCGCGTCAGCTTCGCGAATATTCGCCAAGAATTGGTTGCCGAGCCCCTCGCCCTCGCTCGCCCCGCGCACGATGCCTGCGATATCAACGAAGCTCACGGGAGCCGGCAACACTCTCTCGCTGCCAAAAATCTCAGCCAGCTTCTCGAGCCGAGCATCTGGCAGATTCACCACGCCGATGTTTGGTTCGATAGTCGCGAACGGGTAGTTCGCCGCGAGTGCGTCGTTCTGGGTGAGCGCGTTGAAGAGGGTCGACTTGCCGACATTCGGCAGTCCCACGATTCCGATAGTAAGAGCCACGGGCGTCAAGTCTACCGGGCAGTGCCTGTCGGTGGCGTGTGCAAGGCTAGATGCCGTGTCAGTTGATTTCGTAGCCCTTGATTTTGAGACCGCCAATAGTCACGCCTCGTCGGCATGCTCGGTTGGCCTGGTGAGGGTTCGCGACGGCAGGGTCGAAGATCGCGCGCGCTGGTTGATCAATCCGCCTGCGAACCACGCAGAGTTTCTGCCTTTCAACATCAAGATTCACGGCATTACGCCCGAGATGGTCACGGGGGCAAAGGGCTGGGCAGAACAATTACCAGATCTTCGCGAGTTTATTGGCGACGACATCGCCGTTGCCCACAACGCTGGTTTCGACATGGGGGTCATTCGCACCGCCTGCGCCGAGACCGTCACCCCGACGCCGAAGCTGCGCTATCTCTG
>JAPXTT010000202.1:0-2704 GCA_033812395.1 Leucobacter sp.
CACCAGCTGCTGTTGCACGCTCGCAGCGAGCGAACTCGGCAGTACACCCGCACGGTCGGCAGTGAGCACGACGTGCACGCCGACCGCACGGCCCGCCTGCATGATCTCGGTGAGCAGCTGCATCGGCGCATCCTTCGAACCAAGCATCTCCGTCGACTGACGGAACACCGAGAAGCCGTCGATCAGCAGAACCACTCGAGGCTCGTTCGTTCCAGTGGCCTGACAGTAGGCACGCAGTGTGTTCGCGCGCGCTGCGGCGAAGCGGGTACCGCGCTCGCGCACCGACTCCTGCAACCGGCGAAGAACTCGGCGAGTGAGCTCATTATCGGTGAGCGGCGCAATCGCCCCCACAGTGGGCAGGGCGAGCAGCGGATCGAGACCACCGCCAGCGGCATCAATCGCATAGATATGGGCGGGTAATTCGGCTGCAGATTTGCTGATTGATGCGGCGAAAGCGAGCAATGCGCTGGTCTTGCCGGTGCCACTCGCACCGTAGATGGCGATGTTTCCCGCATCATCCAGATCAATCAGCACCGGCTCTTGTCGCTGTGCATCCGGTTGATCGCGCATGCCGATCAGCACCCCCGGTTCGAGGGTTGTCAGGGCAGAACTGCCACGCCGCGAGCGCATCGCGTCGAGTTCGTCGAGTGAGAGCAGTGTCGGTAGCATCTCGAGCCAAGGTTTTCGTGGTCGAGCGAGACCGGCGATCTCGGCGGCGGCGATCACTCCGTCGCGAAGACGCTCGATGTCTCGCACAGTCTGCGACCGGCGCACGGATTTCCGTGTGGCGATTGAAGTGCCGTCGGGAATGTCCCAGACATCACCCTCAACAAAACCGAGGTCTCGAATTTCCAGACGAGAGGCTGCCATCTCATCGACCGACCGCCCACCCAGGTATCCAGTCTGAAAATGCGAGATGCGGCCGGCACCAGATTTCACCGCGCCTCGACCGGGAGTTTCAGCATCGAAGAACGCTGCGTCTTTTACTCCGATCACATCTGCACTGTCAGCCTCGTCTGCCATGCGAAGGGCAACGCGCAGATTCGTGTTTGCGCGCAGATTTTCTTTGATTACTCCTGCCGGGCGCTGAGTTGCCATGATCAGGTGCAGGCCAAGCGAGCGGCCCCGCTGTGCAACGTCGATCACGCCGTCAACGAACTCAGGCACCTCGCTTGCGAGTGCTGCAAACTCGTCAATCACAATTACCAAAACGGGCGGCGCTGCGGCATCGCCGCGTTTTTCCATGGTGATCAGATCTTTCGCACCGTGCTCGACCAATAGCTCTTCTCGGTAGCGCAGTTCGGCTCGCAACGAGGTGAGAGCGCGGCGTACCAGATGCGGGCTGAGGTCAGTCACCAGGCCAACGGTGTGTGGCAGGTCGACACACTCTGCAAAGGCAGCACCACCCTTGTAGTCAACCAGCAAGAAAGTCAGGCGATCCGGGCTCACGTTTGCCGCGAGGCTCATGATCCAGCTCTGCAAGAACTCTGACTTGCCTGCGCCAGTAGTACCACCGACGAGCGCGTGTGGCCCGTGCACGCGAAGATCAATTTCGACTGGACCTTCTGCCCCCTGGCCGACCACTGCAGCAATCTTCACCGCGTCTCGCTCTTCACCCTGCTGCCACATGCTGATCAGGCTGCCAGCGCTTTGCCAACTCTGCAGAATTGGGCCGGCACCTCCAAACAAGTCGACTCGATGTAACTCGCGAAGGTTGACACTTCGTGGCAGATCGCTCTCATCGAGTGCTCTCGCTGCGGTGTCATCGACGGGGGCAAGACTGCGCGCAAACATCAACGCGTCGGCTACGCCCACATATTCGATCCGGCTGAGCGCGACGGTGCGGCCGAAGCGGACAAAGCTTGCGGTGCCTGCCTGATCGCTCTGGGCGGTCACCTCGACAAAGCTGCGGCAGGCTGCCGGAACACAGGCGATGTCGTCGGCTACCCAGATCATGTGAACCCCAAGGTCGGGGCCGTCTTCTGCGAGGGCAATCAGTCGGCTGCGATGTGCCTCGTTGATCTCCCGTTCGATCACCAGCACGACCACGACGGGAGTGATAGGCAGCTCGCTGATCGATTCTTCGGCGGTGTCTGGCACTTCATCCATCGCAAGTTGCGAACGCACCGAGCGCGACTGCGGCCCGCCGCGCTGCTCGATCAGCGATTCAAGCGCGATCAGCAACCGAGTGGCCGCGGTGGAGCTGTCGGCAAGCTGCCACGCGGCAACCGGGCTCCCCAGCGGGTCGATGTGCGGAAGCCACTTCAGCCACTCCCACTCATTGCCAGCGCGTTCAGAACCGGTGAGTGCCGCGATAACGACCTCTGCCGGTGAGTGCAGACCAGCAAGCTGAAGCACCAGGCCGCGCGCGAGTCCCTCTGCGACCTGTGGATCGCCCGCCACACCGATCGAACCGCAGCGGTCGAGGCGTTCGAGCACCGGCACCGGTGCAACCATGGCGAATTCATCTTGCACCTCCCGCAGCGCATTCCACTGGTCGAGCGCTGCGTCGCCACGATTCGGCAAGTCGATGACCGTTCGGCTGGGCAGAGTGCCGTCACCAAAACGCAGTTCGAGAAAGCTGCGGTGCTCGGGTCTGCGGGCCCAAAGCAGTCTGCTTCGGGACTGCACTGCCGCTGCGATGCTCGCAAGATCGGGGGTTTCGGCTCCGCGCACCCTGATCTCGTCGGCGCGGCGGATAGTG
>JAPXTT010000203.1:0-2689 GCA_033812395.1 Leucobacter sp.
GGCTCGAGGCCAGTTCGTACGTATTACCGCTGCCGGGCTGAAAGAATCGCACCCGCACGATGTGCAGATGGTGGTCGAGGCGCCGAACTACAAACGCTAGGTCAGTGGGAGAGCCCAATTTAGTGCATACGCTGCCAGCAAATCGCCCAGCTGTGACAGATAGACTGGATGAGTGAGCAACGAGATCGAGATTGGCAGGGGCAAACGCGCCCGTCGCGTCTACACATTCGACGAGATTGGTATCGTGCCGACCCGTCGTACACGTGACCCTGAGCTGGTATCAACCTCGTGGTCAATTGACGCGTTTCAGTTTGATATCCCAGTGCTCGGTGCGCCGATGGACTCGGTGATGTCACCTGCGACGGCAATTGCTCTTGGCAAGCTTGGCGGCCTCGGGGTGCTCAACCTCGAGGGGCTTTGGACGCGCTACGATGACCCGCAGCCGATGCTCGACGAACTTGCACAGCTTGGCGACGACGCAACTGCGGTGAAACGTATGCGAGAGCTATACGCTGCCCCGATCAAGCCAGAATTGATTCGAGACCGCCTCGGTGAGATTCGCAATGCGGGTGTGACCGTTGCTGGTGCGCTCTCACCGCACCACACTGCAGAGTTCAGTGACACTGTGATTGGTGCCGGTGTTGATCTCTTTGTGATTCGTGGCAACACAGTTTCTGCTGAGCATGTTTCGGTTGCAGGCCGCGAGCCGCTCAATCTCAAGCAATTCATTTATGAGCTTGACGTGCCAGTGGTCGTCGGAGGTGCGGCGACCTATCAGTCTGCTTTGCACCTGATGCGAACCGGTGCTGCTGGCGTGCTGGTTGGTTTCGGTGGTGGCGCATCGTCGACCACTCGCGTGACCCTCGGAATTCGCGCACCGATGGCAAGTGCGATCGCTGATGTCGCTGGTGCGCGCACCGATTACCTTGACGAATCGGGTGGTCGCTACGTGCACGTGATCGCAGACGGTGGCCTCGGCAGCTCGGGCGACCTGATCAAGGCCATGGCCTGCGGCGCTGACGCGGTAATGCTCGGTGCGGCACTCGCACGTGCGACAGATGCGCCCGGTAAGGGGTGGCATTGGGGTCAAGAGGCCCACCACGACGAACTGCCACGTGGCAAGCGTGTGCAGGTTGGCAGCGTCGCGCCGTTGAGCGAGGTCATCGCAGGCCCTGCCCATATCGCAGACGGCAGCTCAAACCTGATTGGCGCATTGCGCCGCGCGATGGCGACCACTGGCTACAGCGAGCTGAAAGAGTTTCAGCGCGTCGGTGTCGTCTACGCAGAACGCTAACTCTGACGTCCCGGTGCGCGGGGCAGCATAGATGGAGACGCACGGAATGACCACAGCAAAGCTCGGGCCAATAGAGCGCGAAACAGCAATTCAGACCCTACGTGACCCTGAGCACGAACTTGACGTGCTCGTCATCGGCGGCGGCATTACCGGCACAGGGGCGGCGCTCGACGCAGTGACCCGTGGTCTGTCGACTGGGCTCGTCGAGTCCCGTGACTGGGGTTTTGGCACTTCGAGTCGCTCATCAAAGTTGGTGCACGGTGGCATCCGCTATCTCGAGCAGATGAACTTCGGGCTTGTGCGCGAGGCGCTCATTGAGCGAGGCCTTCTGCTCAAACAGCTGGCTCCGCACCTCGTGCGCCCCGTGCGTTTTCTGTACCCGGTTACCACTCCAGTGGTCGAACGCGCCTATGTAGGTGCGGGCATGATGCTGTACGACCTGTTCGCTCGCACCGGGGGCACGGCTCCGGGGGTGCCATGGCACCAACATATCTCGCGAAAGCGACTGAGCCGTGAGGCTCCTGGGCTCAAGCCACACGCATTTCGCGGTGGTCTCAGTTACAGCGACGCCCAAGTAGACGACGCGCGCTACGTTGCGATGCTTGCAAGAACGGCTTCGTCATATGGGGCTCACGTCGCGAGCAGGGTGCGTGTTGAGGGTTTCGTGAAGGTCGGTGAGCGAGTGGTGGGTGTCACCGCCCGCGACTTGATGAGCGACGAGACGTTCGAGATTCGCGCGAAGCAGGTAGTCAACGCGACAGGTGTATGGACCAACGACCTGCAAGAGCTCGTGGGAGAGCGAGCCACCTTCTCGGTGCGGGCTTCGAAGGGAATACACCTTGTTGTGCCACGCGACCGTTTTCGCTCGAAGTACGGCTTGCTGCTGCGAACCGAGAAGAGTGTGCTCTTTGTGATTCCGTGGGGTCGTCACTGGCTCATCGGCACCACAGACACCGACTGGGAGCTCGATAAGGCGCACCCCGCGGCCACCGCGGCAGACATTGATTATCTGCTGGAGCATGTCAATCGCGTGTTCAAGACCCCGCTGACACGTGACGACGTCGAGGGCGTGTTTGCGGGCCTTCGCCCTCTGCTTGCCGGTGAAAGTGATGAGACCTCGAAACTGTCGCGTGAACACCTGGTCGCGCAGCCCGTGCCGGGTCTCGTCATGGTTGCTGGAGGCAAGTGGACCACATACCGTGTGATGGCAAAAGACGCGATCGACGCTGCCGCCGATGCGCTTGACGGTCGGGTGCCGCCATCAATCACCGCAGAGGTACCGCTGCTTGGGGCAGAAGGTTATAAGGCTGCATGGAACCGCAGAGGCCGCGTCGCACGCGCCTTCGACGTGCACCAGACACGCATTGAACACCTGTTGCACCGATACGGCTCACT
>JAPXTT010000204.1:0-2671 GCA_033812395.1 Leucobacter sp.
TAGTCAAAGTTGGCCTCGCGTAAGAGATCGGAAAAAAAGATCAGCACGCAACTGATCGCGATTGCGACGCTGAACCTTAGCTGCTGATTCAAGGCTGGCCCCGCCACCGACCTCACCCCCGCTCGAAGCCTCAGGCCCGCCCCCGCTCGAAGCCTCACCCCCTGCTTTGGCAAAACGATGTGCCTCTACGAGAGCGAGTGCTTTGCCCGCCTGCGTGAGGCGGTCGTAGATCGCGTGCGCTTCGACTGTCGGAATATGCGCAACAAGGTCACTCATGCCGTCTTCTTGGTCGACCACCCATACGCGACGCGCTTGGTGGGCTTCAGCAAAACGTTCGTCTATGGTGAGTTCGGCGTACTGTTCAGCGAGCCGCTTTGCGATTGGGCGCAGTCTCGCGGGCGTTTCTCTCGCCGCGTGCACAAGAACCGCAGCCTCGTAAGCTGATCGCCTCGCGGCCACGTCGATGGTAATGCCCTCGCCGATAACATGACCGGCCTGCACGATCACTTCGGTGTGTGCCCGGCTGATGCTGCCCTCGCTGAGCCTTAGAAACGTCTCGTGGTAGTACTGAGTGAGCTCGTACGCGTGCGAGAGTCGTCGTTCAATTGTGTGTTCACTGGCGGTAAGCGCAAGCGCCAGTTCAGCGCGCATTGCTCGATATGCGATCTCTGCTTGGGCGTTACCGGCAACGAGCTTGCCGCCACTGAGTGCGAGAAAGCGCTCGGGTAGCACCTGGTCAATCGCTTCAGCAAACAGGCTGACTTCGAGGGCGTCACTGGCGCGGCGTTCGCGTTCAGCAACCTCAATTTTCGACACCACAGAGTTCAGCGCAACGACGCTGAACTCTGTTTGAAATGGTGTGCTGGTTGCCATGTTCAGAGTGAACCATTGACCACTGACATTGAGGCTCGAATTTGGCCCCTGTTGATACCCGCAAAAGTAACAGATTGGTAACGAGGTGAGTATTTACGAGGATCTCACCCCGCAACCACTAAACCTCAAACCGAGTTACCCCTCGTGCAACAGGTCGCCAAAGTCTTGCGGCACCCGCTGAGACCGGGCCCAGGGTTGGTGCTCACGACGTTCGACCCGGCGCACTCGCTCGGTCTCTTCCGCCCGCATCTGTGTGAGCACCGAAATCACCGCAGCGCGCTCTTCGTCGCTTACGTTGCGAGTCGCAAACACGAATCCGTCGCTCTTCAGAGCCCGGTCGTGCGCACCAAGCTCATCGCGCTTGGCGGCATCACGCGCCGCGGCATCTGGCGGCAGCTGCTGATCATTCACGGGTGTTCCTTCTGAAAGCTGTGGGCGACTTACGAAGTGGGTGATCCTCTGACAAAAAACTACAGCGGAATATTGCCGTGCTTTTTCGCCGGCTGCTCGGTGCGCTTGCCGCGAAGCCCGCGCAACGCCTTGATGACCGCGAGGCGCGTGCCCGCTGGCTCGAGTACGTTGTCGAGCTCGCCACGCTCTGCCGCAAGAAACGGTGAGGTCACATCGGCGTTGTACTTGGCGGTCAACGAAGCCCGCAGCGCCTCGACGTCTTCGCCGCGCTCGGCCGCTGCCGCGAGCTCTTTGCGGTAGAGAATGTTCACCGCGCCGGCGCCACCCATCACGGCGATCTCGGCGGTAGGCCATGCGATGTTGAAGTCGGCCCCCATCTGCTTCGAGCCCATCACAATATAGGCGCCGCCGTAGGCCTTGCGGGTGATGATGGTAACGAGGGGCACGGTGGCCTCGGCGTAGGCATAGAGCAGCTTCGCGCCGCGACGAATCACGCCGTTGAACTCTTGCTCGGTGCCAGGCAGGTAACCGGGCACATCGACGAGGGTCAGAATGGGTACCGAGAATGCGTCGCAGAAGCGCACGAAGCGTGCGGCCTTCTCGCTCGCGTCGATGTTGAGCGTGCCCGCCATCTGCTTTGGCTGGTTCGCGATGATGCCGACCGTGCGACCCTCGACTCGGCCAAAGCCGATGAGCATGTTCGGGGCGAACAGTGGCTGCACCTCGAGAAAGTCGCCACTGTCAAGAATCGCCTCGATGACCGTCACCATGTCGTACGGCTGGTTAGGGCTGTCAGGAATGATGCTGTTGAGCTTGCGATCGGTGTCGGTAATCTCGAGTGCGGTGTCGCTGTCGTAGATCGGCGCCTCGGCCAGGTTGTTGTCGGGCAAGAAGCTGATCAGGGCGCGTGCATAGTCGAGGGCATCGTGTTCGTCGCTTGCGAGGTAGTGCGAAACACCGCTCGTTTTGTTGTGCGTGAGCGCGCCACCGAGCTCTTCGAAACCAACCTCTTCGCCCGTGACCGTCTTGATGACATCTGGACCGGTGACGAACATGTGGCTCGTTTTGTCGACCATGATGACGAAGTCAGTGAGCGCGGGCGAGTAGACCGCGCCGCCGGCAGAGGGGCCCATCACGATTGAAATTTGCGGGATCACGCCTGAACACATGGTGTTCAGGCGAAAGATCTTGGCGTAGTTCGACAGCGCCACGACGCCCTCTTGAATGCGGGCTCCACCCGAGTCGAGAATGCCGAGCAAAGGAGCGCCGGTCTTGAGCGCGAACTCCATTGCCTTCACAATCTTCTCGCCGGCAACCTCGCCGAGTGAACCACCGAAGGTGGTGAAGTCTTGCGAGAACACGACCACCTGGCGGCCGTGAATGGTGC
>JAPXTT010000205.1:0-2656 GCA_033812395.1 Leucobacter sp.
CCGAGCTTGTTCAGCTTGCCGAGTACCCAGTGGCCATACTGCACCATGAGCTTCGCGTTCTCGCGGTTCGCGAGAGTCGAGACCTTCGAGAGGTCAGCGCCGGCGGCAAAGATGAACTGCTTGCCGGTGACACCGACGGCCTGAATCTCGCCGGCGGCAGCACGTGCTGTCAGCGAATCGAGCACGCCGTTCAGCTCGCTGAGGGTCAGCGGGCCGAGCGTGTTCGGGCGAGTGTAGTCTTCGCCGTTATCGAGCGTGATGAGCGCCATGGTGCCGCCCGAGGGCAGCGCGATGTCGCGAACATATGAGTGAGTAACAACCTCGCCCTCGGCGGCTGCGAGCAGCGGCGAGAAATCGATTTTGCTGTAATCGGTCATTGTGCTTACTTGCCCTTCTTGCCGTCAAAGTGGGGGTTTTCCCAGATCATGGTGCCGCCTTGGCCAAGGCCAACGCACATTGCGGTCAGGCCGTAGCGTACGTCGGGGCGCTGCTCGAACTGGCGGGCGAGCTGAATCATGAGGCGCACGCCGGTTGCGGCGAGCGGGTGGCCGAGCGCGATTGCGCCGCCCCAGGGGTTGACTCGCGGGTCTTCGTCGTCGATACCGAACGCGTCGAGGAACGAAAGCACCTGCACGGCGAATGCCTCGTTGAGCTCGAACAGGCCGATGTCATCGATCGTGAGGCCGGCGCGCTTCAGCGCCTTCTCGGTCGAGGGCACCGGGCCGAGGCCCATGACCTCTGGCTCAACACCGGCGAAGGCGAAACCAACCATGCGCATCTTGGCGCTCAGGCCGAGCTCTCGAGCCGTGTCACCACCGGCGAGCAGCGACATGGTGGCGCCGTCGGTGAGTGGCGACGAGGTGCCTGCAGTCACCCGACCGTGCGGGCGGAACGGGGTCTTGAGCTGCGCGAGACCCTCCATTGTGGTCTCGGGGCGGCGACCCTCGTCTTCGGTTGCGAGCCCCCAACCATTTGCGCTGCGGGTTGCAACGGGAATCAGGTCGTGCTGAAACTCGCCGCGCTCGTAGGCCGCTTGCACCTTCTGCTGGCTGAGCATGCCAAATCTATCGGCGCGCTCCTTCGTGAGTTCGGGAAAGCGGTCGTGCAGTCGCTCTGCGGTGAGGCCCATGTTGAGGGCATCAGGGCTGACCATCTTTTCAGCAACAAAACGCGGGTTAGGGTCTGCACCAATGCCGATTGGGTGACGGCCCATGTGCTCTACGCCGCCGGCAATTGCGATGTCGTACTGGCCTGCACCGATCGCGCCACCCATCATCGCGGTAGTGGTCATGGCGCCAGCGCACATGCGGTCGAGTGCGTACCCGGGCACAGTGAGAGGTAGACCAGCGAGAATAGCGACCGATCGGCCGAGAGTCAGGCCTTGGTCACCCTGCTGCGTGGTCGCAGCAATTCCTACGTCGTCAACACGATCTAGGGGCAGGTTGGGGTTGCGCTCAAGCAGCCCCTGCAGGGCTTTGACTGCAAGATCATCGGCTCGCGTGCCCCAATACATGCCCTTTTCACCGGCGCGTCCGAACGGGGTACGTACCCCGTCAACAAAGACGACTTCTCTCATTACGGCCACCATGCCTTTCGAGTGTGAGTGGTAGTACTCCCATCCTAGAAAAGAACTCAACGTGACGGCTGAAGCAACGTGCGAGTTCACCTGAGAGCGATCACCACATTGCGATGACTTTTATGCGAGTTCTACAAAAACCTCTGCAAGAACTGGTGCAGTAAGCACAGCCTGCCATTCGCGCGCACCAAGTTCGATGAGCCTGGCAGAGATAGCCTCTTGCGTGAGCGATGTCGGCGGCTCCCAAACTACACGACGCATAACATCAGGGGTGAGCAGGTTCTCGCTCGGCATGTGCTGAAGCTCGGCCTCAGCAGCAATTGCTTCACGGGCTGCGGTAAGACGAGCGGCAGCTTCAGGAAACCGCTGCCCCCAACTACGATGATGGGGCACTGAGTTGGCATCACGAGCGCGAGGTTTCGGGGTGGGCGGTTCAGCGGTCTTCGCTTTCACGATCGCCTTCCACCAGCGATCAATTTCACTGCGACTCGCGCGCCCCCTGAAGTCTTTATTGGCTGCAAGCTCTGCACGTGACCGGGGGTTCATTTTTGCTGCGACAATAAGCGAGGCATCTGGCACGAGACGCCCCGGGGCGATGTCTTTTTCGCGAGCGAGGCGGTCTCTCGCGTTCCACAGTTCGCGGGCCAGGGTCAGCTCACGCGCAGTTCGCAGTTTGTTGCCTCCAGCGAGCTTTCGCCAGGGCTCCTCTACGGGTGGTTTTGGGGGTTTTGTGCGTACCGCCTCAAACTCCTGAGCCGCAATGCTGTTCTTTCCCTGTGCCTCAAGATGGTCTGCAATTGCATCACGGAGATCAGGCAAGAGTGCTACGTCGAGTGCAGCATATTCCAACCAATCTTGAGGTAGCGGGCGAGTCGACCAGTCGGCTGCAGAGTGCGCCTTGCTCAGCTGGATGCCGAGCAGCTGCTCAACAACGCTGCCGAGCCCAACCCGCTCGAACCCAAGCAGGCGAGAGGCGAGTTCAGTGTCAAAAATTGTCTCTGGTGTAAGCCCAATCAACTCGAGGCAGGGCAAGTCTTGGCTCGCAGCGTGAAAGATCCATTCCTCGTCGATCACCGCCTC
>JAPXTT010000206.1:0-2644 GCA_033812395.1 Leucobacter sp.
CAGACCACGCTGCTCCCCGAAAGTCAGCTCTCGACTGGCGGCGACGCTGAAGGCGAGGACGAACAGGGCGAAGCGGGTAAGAAAAAGCGCAGCCCGTGGACCTGGCCGCTGATCACGCTTGCTGCGCTGCTGCTGCTCATAGGTGGTGGTACCGCCGCGGCCTTGCTCGCGAACGGAGGCGGCTCTGAGAAACCAACTGAAACCACGACCCAAACCACTAAGCCTACGACTGAGCAAAATGATTACGCTGAAATCACTGCTTCAAAATTTGTCGGCAAGAATGTCGATGAGGTAGTGGGCATGCTCACCGAAATGGGTTTCGAGAACGTCGAGAAGGTACCTGGTAATTCAACGGCCGATGATCAAGCTAACTTGGTTTCTGCGGTCAGCCCCACCGGTAAGAAAGTCAAGTTCACGCAAAAGATCAGCGTGACTTACAACGTTGCTTTCAATGCCCCCGGGGCACCATCGGCACCAACCGTAGCCTCACAGCAGGTTGACTCTGGCGCGGCTTTCACCGCGAACCTCTCGTCGGCTGGGGTATGCCCGACCGGTCTCAACGCAGGCGACTTCACTGTCACCGTGAACGGCGCTGGCACACTTGCGAGTCTCTCAGGTTCAACCGCAAACTTGCAGGCAGCAGCACTTACCGCTGGCGGTCAAGACGAGGTCATAGAGATTTCGTACACCGTCACCTGTTCAGGCAACGGTGTGACGAAGTTGTCGCCAGCTTCTGGCGTCACCGCCGTCACAGTGAAGGCACCACCCGCACCGACGCCCACCCCAGACCCGACGCCGAGCCCCACACCCACCCCGTAATAACCGATAGGGGTGCAAATGAACCCTAGACTAGATTAATCGGCCACAACCAGGAGAAGTAGATGTCGCAGACCGCCCCCCCGGGTTCACAGCGCATGCTTGCAGGTCGTTATTCGATCGATGAGCTACTGGGTCAGGGTGGCATGGCTACGGTGTACCGTGGCACCGATGTGAAGTTGGGTCGCCAGGTAGCGATCAAGATCATGCGCGCTAACCTCGCCGATGACGAACAGTTTCGCTCTCGCTTTCGGCAAGAAGCCCAGTCGGCATCGCGTTTGGCTCATCCGAGCGTTGTTCGCGTGCTCGACGCCGGCGATGACCTTATTCAGTCTGCGACTGGCCCCCAGCGCCTGCCGTTTATTGTCATGGAATATGTCGACGGCCAGAACCTTCGCGAACTTGCAGCAGAGCAGCAACTTACGATCGCAGAGACCTGCCGTGTCGTCGACTCAGTGCTCACTGCTCTTGAGTATTCGCACAGGGCCGGCCTGGTGCACCGCGATATCAAACCCGCCAACATCATGATCACGAAGAGTGGTCAGGTGAAAGTTATGGACTTTGGTATTGCTCGCGCAGTGTCAGAGACTTCGTCAACTGTGCAGCAGACCACAGCAATTCTTGGCACCGCCGCGTATTTCTCGCCGGAGCAGGCAAAGGGCGAAACGGTCGACACCCGTACTGATCTCTACTCGACTGGGGTGCTCCTGTACGAGCTGCTCACCGGTATGGTGCCATTTCGCGGTGAGACAGCCGTGGCTGTCGCATATCAGCATGTCAGCGAACGCCCGCAAGCACCGAGTACACACAACGGCGAAATTTCGGCCCCCCTTGATCGGGTCGTGCTGCACGCACTCGCAAAGGATCGCAACAGACGTTTTCAGACTGCATCTGAATTTAGAGACGCTCTGCGACAGGCTGCCGCGGGAATTATGCCGAAGCTCTCAAATGATGATGAGCAGTCTTCGGTGCTCTTTAACACGAGCGAAGACATCTCAGAATCAGATCTCGCTCTGCGTCGACTTTCTGAGACCGGCGGTTCAACCCGTTCTCAAAGCAGACCGCCGGTGATGTGGGTATGGGCATCAATCCTCACCATAGTCGCAGTCATCGCCGCGGTTGCGTTTTGGGTAGCCAGTATGGCGCCGAGCAGCCTGATTCCAGCGAACAGTCGTGAGATACCGAAATTTGCAGGTATTGAGCAGAGTGTAGCTATCAAACAGCTTCTCGATCTCGACTTACAACCAGTGGTTGAAGAAATCACAGACGACGACACTGACGCTGGTGATGTGGTGCGAACCGACCCGGCAGCTGGCGAGTTGGTCGCCATCGACACCACTGTCACCGTCTTCGTGTCGATTGGACCAGAGAACCCGAAGGTGCCAAGCTTCGACCGAATGTCGCTCGAAGAATACACGGTTGCCGTCGAGGCGTTGGGTCTTACCGTGGGCAGCGTATCGAATGCTGACGACCCCACCGCACCCGAGGGGCGTGTGCTGCAGGTCGCACCCGAGCCAGGTGCCGCACTCAAGCGAGGCGACGCTATTGGGGTGACCGTCTCAACCGGCATGGTGAAGATTCCTGATGTGAAGGGTCAGTCGCTTGAGGTTGCACGCAATCTGCTTGAAGGTCTCGCCAGCGTCACCCCCGAGCCACGTGGCGACTGCGCAACCTCACCTGGGTTTCCGGTGATCGAGCAGTCAATGATGGGTCAGCAAGCGCAAGGGTCAGAAATCACCCTCGCCTACTGCTCAGGGTAGAGCGTTGCGGCCACGCCGGTAACCCGAACCGCAGAGGCACCGTCGTGACGTTGCTTTGCGCTGAGCAA
>JAPXTT010000207.1:0-2618 GCA_033812395.1 Leucobacter sp.
GGTGCGCATTCGCGCCCTCACCGAGCTCGCGCTGCTGCGAGATGGCGTCGACGGGCTCATCCTCGTATCGCCCGATCGTCACGGTGGTGACCCGCTCGACTGGTGGCGAATCGCCACCGACCTCGCCGAGCGCGATGTCGCGGTGCTCGCGATCGCGGGCTTCGCTTCGGCCGCGCTCATCGACACCGCAACGCAAGAGGGAGCGGCGCAATGAAAATCTTTCAGATGGTGCGCTCCGAGTTCGCGAGGCTCTGGGCCACCGGCATGGCTCGAATCGCTCTGGTCGCGCTCATGTGCGTGCCCCTGCTCTACGGCGGGCTCTACCTCTGGGCGAATCAAGACCCGTACGCGAGGCTCAACCAGATTCCGGTGGCTCTCGTCGTAGACGACACCGGCTCGACGAGCGAATCCTCCCCGCGCAATCTCGGCGAGCAGGTGGCCGAGTCGCTGATCGAAGACGGCAGTTTCGCCTGGAAGCGCGTGAGCGCAGCCGAGGCAGAAGCGGGCGTCGAGGGCGGCGAGTTCGACTTCTCCGTCACGTTTCCCGCCGACTTCACGGCTTCGCTCGAGTCGTCGCAGGGCGAGAGCCCGCACCAGGCTTCCGTCGTGCTGCGAACGAACGACGCGAACAGTTACCTCGCGTCGACGATCGGTGACCAGGCGACAAAGAGGATCCAGGCGCAGATCGTGCAGCAGGTCAACCGTGAGGCCGCGCAGCACATGCTCGACGGCGTGGCCGAAATACGGGTCTCGCTGGTGAAAGCGAGCGATGGCGCCGCGCAAGCGGCAACGGGAGCGACGACGCTGCACCAGGGCCTCGGTCAGCTGCGCGATGGCACCGCGGCGCTGCCCGAGCAGACGGCGAGGCTCGCCGCGGGCGCCGAACAGGTTGCCGCAGCCGATGCCCGAATCGCGCAAATCGGCCGCGACGTGGCGAGCGCGAGCGCCGGCATTACCGGCAGACTCGACACCGAGCGACAGGCCATCGCCGACCGGCTCGCGGCGGCGGGCACCGATCCCGCGACCACCGAGCAGATCCTTGCTGCATACGATCGGGTCGCCGCATCGGTGCGCGACGTGAACGACCGGGCGCAGGGCGTACAGGGTCAGCTGAACCAGCTCGAGGCGGGGTCGAGCGAGGTAGCGAGCGGCATGCGACAGCTCGCGAACGCGACCCCGCAGCTCGCCGCAGGGATCGCCTCGGCGACAGACGGCGCGGGCCAGCTTGCCTCGGGAGTCGGCGAACTTGCGAGCGGGCTCGCGAGCGGCGTCGAGAGCATTCCGAATTTCAGCGCCGAGCTTCGGTCGAAGCAGGCCTCGAACATCGCCGACCCCGTGCAGGTCGAGACCTCAGCGGTCACCTCGGCGGGCACGTATGGCGCGGGCCTTGCCCCGTTCTTCGTGAGCCTCGCCGCATGGATAGGCATGTACGCGCTCTTCCTCATCCTGAAGCCGGTGTCGGCCCGCGCCATGACCGCGATGCGCACCCCGGTGAAGGTCGCGCTCGCGGGCTGGCTGACGCCGACCCTGCTCGGTGCGGTGCAGATGCTCGCGCTGTTCGGCATCGTCGCGGGCACGCTCGGCTTCAAGGTGGCCCAGCCGTGGGGCGCCTACGGAATGATGCTGCTCGCCTCAATGACGTTCGCGGCGATCATTCTCGCGCTCAACGTGTGGCTCGGAAGCGTGGGCCAGTTTCTTGGCCTCATTCTGATGGTGCTGCAACTCGTCGTCGCGGGTGGCACCTTCCCGTGGCAGACGCTGCCAGAGCCGCTCACGAGTTTGCACCATTTCATGCCGATGTCGTTCGCGGTCGATGGCCTGCGCCAGCTGATGTACGGCGGAGATCTCTCGAAGGCCGGTAGCGATGCGATCGTGCTCGCGTGCGTGCTGCTGGCCGCGCTCGTGCTCACCTCGATCGGGGTGGGGCGCATGATGCGATCGCGCACGATGCGTGACCTGCAGCCGAGCCTCATCGGTTAGCCTGCGTCACCGCGCCCTTTGATGAGGGGCGAGGATCAGCGCCGCGCACGCGCTGCGCTACCCGGCCGCGTAGATTCGCTCGATCGCAATCGGGTGACCCAGCACTCGCTCGGCGGCGCGATGCCCAGAGCAGAGCGCCGCGGTGACCGTTGCTGGGTCATCCGTCCAGGTTGCCTCGCCGGCGAGGTGCAGCACGTCGCCGATGGGCGTCGCGAGTAGGTCGTGATCGCTGGTTTCCGATCCGACAGTCATGTATGCGTAGGATCCCCGAGCGTACGGGTCATCCTGCCATCGAGTGATACGTGAGGCCCCGGGGGTCGGCACCGCGTCACCGTAGATCTCGCGCAACGACGCGAGCACCGACTCAACGATGGCCTCGTCGCTCCAGTCGCGCGTCTCAATCGCGCACGGCCCCGCAGCGAAGGTGAGCAGCGTCGGCTCGCCGTGCAGTGAGGTGAGGTCGTACCAGCTGTGCCACCACGCGGCGGCCTCGCCCTGGCGTCGCAGCGCGTACACGCCCTCTTGCCAGAACTGATGCTCGAAGCGCAGAAACACTTTCTCGAACGCGTTCATGCGAAAACCTGCGAGCGCGTGGGTAATGGGGTCGGGCAGGGCGGGCTCAAAGCTCATTGCGTCAG
>JAPXTT010000208.1:0-2611 GCA_033812395.1 Leucobacter sp.
TTCGTGACCACCGGCATCTGTTCGACGATCTCGACTCGGCCATCGCGCACGCCCGAGACCACGTTCGGAGAGCATCTTCTGCGTCGAACTGAACCAGCTGGAGAACTGAGCGCACATCCACCGCAAGCGCCGGTGTAGACGAAGCTCGAACTATGCCCCGTTGCCCGGACGGGACAAAGTTCGAACCTCGTCATTTGGGGCGAGCCAGTAGGCTCGCGGCCACAGATTGGGCGAAGCGACGCTTCGCCCTCTGAAATTTGTGCCCCCGGCAGGAATCGAACCTGCGACCAAGAGATTAGAAGGCTCCTGCTCTATCCTCTGAGCTACGGAGGCGCAGGTTCCAGCGTATCAGCGACTTTGGTCGCGCTCGTTCCATGCGCCAGAATCGTGTCGAGAGCTTCGTGTTGCGATCTTTGTCTTGGGCGCCGAGTGTTTGGGCGATCCCGGAACGAAATTGCGGGAGCGCGTGTCTGGGTATGGGATGGGCATGGGCATGGGCATCGAGCGCTAGGGTGACGTTTCAATCGCTTCGATATCCAACTCGTGAGAGGGATCGCCTCGTCTGGTAGCGGTGTATTAGTGCTCCGCACCCTCAACATCGGTGCCTTTTGGTGTGAGCACGAATACGAGCACCGCTACCCCGAGCATGAAGAAACCACCAGCGTATCCTGCGGCCTGCAGTGATCGTACGAACGCTTCGTTTGCGCTCTCTACGAGTTCGGGCAGGTCAGCCTGTTCGCCGATGACAACGGCAGCGCCGAGCGATTCCTTTGCGTCTGCAAGCAGCTCGCCCGCGATGTTCCGCATTGCGGGGTCGGTCGCGAGTTGAAAGCGGTAGATGAGTGCCGAGATTGATCCGAGGATCGCAACGCCCAGCGTCGCGCCAAACTCGTACGAGGTTTCTTCGAGTGCTCCGGCGTTACCTGCCTTTTCGACGGGGGAGCCCACCATGATCATCGCCGAGGCGATGGCAAGGGAGCCCGTGCCGGCTCCGATGAGGCTGGTTGCGATGAGCACTCCCGCGAGGTTGAGGTTTGTGCCGACGAAACCGATGTAGAGCATGCCGATTGCGGCGAGCCCCAGCCCACCGGCAAGCACGGCACGAGCACCAACGACACGCGCTGCTGCAGGCGCAAACATCGAGGCGATGGCCCCCGCGATCGCGAAGGGCATCAATCGAATGCCCGCTTCGATCGGTGTTGCGCCGTCAATAAGCTGCAGCCACTGGGCGACGAGCAACAGCGCCGCGACCATAGAGAATGTGGTGCCAAACGCGGCGATGATACCGGCTGAGAACGGTCGACTGCGAAACAGTCGCAGGTCGAGCAGCGGTGCCTCACTTCGCACGCAGCGAATGACGAACCATGTCAACGCGACTGTCGCGATCGAAACCGCGATCCACGCCTCGGGTACTGAAAAGCTCGCCGCGGTGCCAAACTGCTTAATCGCCCAGACGAGCAAAATCATGCCGATAAACGAAAGGATCGCAGCGAGTGCGTCCCACTTGCCTGGGCTGGTAACGCGCGACTCGGGCAAGAAGATCAGGCCAGCGATGATCGCGGCAACCATGAGTGGCACATTGACGAGAAAAGCAGCGTGCCACGAGAAGTATTCGAGCAGCAGCCCGCCAACGAGCGGGCCAACGGCTGCGCCGAGGCCTGACACCGCTGCCCAGATGCCGAGCGCTGTAGCACGCTCCTTGCCATCGGTAAATATGACGCGAATGAGCGACAGCGTATTTGGCATAATCATTGCGCCGCCGACGCCCAGAAAAGCGCGAATCGCAATAACGGCTGCAGCGCTGTCAGCAAACAGCACGAGCAGTGAGGCGAGGGCGAAAATCGAGTAGCCGAGCATCAGCATGCGTTTGCGGCCCCAGCGGTCTGCAATTGCGGCCCATGACACCAGCAAGCCTGCAAGCACGAGGGAGTAAATATCGATAATCCAGAGCTGCTGTTCGGCGGTCGGTTGCAACTCGCCAGCCAGATCAGGCAGTGCGATGTTCAGAATGGTCATGTCCATCGTGATCACCAGCAAGCTGGCGGTCAACACTGCGAGTGCTGCCCAGCGGTGGCCCTTCGAGAGTGTCGCGGTGCGTCCGGTGGGGTTCGCGTTCATGATCTTCCTGAGTTCAGTTGTTGCTCGAGTGGCATTACGGTACATTCGTACCATACGTGCAGTACATTTGTACCATATGTATGATGGGGTGCGATGAACACTGAGCAACATTCCGGGATCGCCGCCTCTGGTATGGCGGTTCCTGCGGGGCGCCATGACCCTGAAGGGCGGCGGCGTCAGATTGTGCGCGCGGCCGCTCAGCTGATTCCCGAGGTGGGTCTCGCGAAGCTCACCCATCGCCTCGTTGCGCAGCGCGCCGGTGTCTCGCTTGGCTCTACCACCAGGTATTTTGCGAACCTTGATGAGTTGCGTCGCGCGGGGCTCACTGAAATGTCCGAGTTGCTCGAAGAAGATCTCGCCTCGACAAGGGCTCGGCTCGAGGCTGATGGCGTCACACCCGAGAGCCTCACTGAAGACTTGGCGGAGTTTCTTGATGAGCACGAGCTTGTGCGTATCTCTATCGAGCTCATGGTCGCTGCGAATGCAGACCCTG
>JAPXTT010000209.1:0-2609 GCA_033812395.1 Leucobacter sp.
GCTGTGAACGCTGCAGCGCAAAGATGCCTGGGCCACCGTGGGGTGGCCATACAGGCGTTCTGGCCTGCTTCGGTGCACCGTTCTGCCGAGTCGGCGCCTGGGCTTGTACACGGCGCCGGGGTGTCGTCAAGATGATCGTCACAGCACTGCCGAGTGTCATCATGCTCGTCTCTGGTGCCGCGTGCCTTGGGGGAGCGGTCGCAGCCAAGAACCGCATCGGCATTGCCGCGGCGTCCGTGATGCTTGCCGCCATGCTCGACCTCGCCGTGACCCATCTGCTGCCCGCCATTGTCTGGGCGCTGTTGCTTGTTGCGGCGGGCATCATGCTTGGCGTGCGCTTACGGCCGGTGACGGTGCCTATGAGTGTGACCCGTTCGAGTGCCGGCGCGCGACTGCGCAGATCTGTCATGGTTGCATCGGCGGTCAGCTACGTGGCGATGGCCTGGCTCGTGATGGCGCACCAGCACGGTGGCTCGGGTTCTGGGCCGACGGTATTTTTGGGCGAGGATCAACCGGCCCATGCGGCCCACGCCGGTGGGGTAGCCGCAATCCCTGCGATCGCGATCGCGGTGCTAATTGCCGTGCAGCTCGTGCTCTGCTGCTTCGCGATTCGCAGGGGGCGCCGGGTGCTCACGGTAGAGACGGGTGCGATGGCTGCGATGCTGCTCGCAATGTTTGTGCCGAGCTTCTTCGCGTGAAACGGCTCGACGCTGCCTGGATTGCGCTCAACAGAAAGACCAAGGGTCGGGGTGCGTACGCCCCGACCCTGATCCTTTTCGAAGAGAAACGAAACTAGAGTGTCTCGCCGAGCTTGAAGCCCTTGACGTCGTCGCCTTCGCGCGTGTATGAGAACCCGTCAGCGCCAATCGTTACGGCCATTTCGCTGTTGTCGGTGCGTGCAATGACGGGCTGAGGGTTGCCGTCGAGGTCGAGCACGAGTGAAGCCTCGGTGTACCACGAGGGCACGACCGGGTTGCCCCACCAGTCGCGGCGCTGGTTGTCGTGCACGTCCCAGGTGACGACCGGGTTGTCGGGGTCACCCGTGTAGTAATCCTGCGTGTAGATCTCGACGCGGTGCCCATCTGGGTCAAGAATGTAGAGGTAGAACGCGTTCGAGACGCCGTGGCGGCCAGGGCCGCGCTCAATGCGATCGCTCATGCGCAGGGCGCCGAGCTTGTCGCAGATCGCGAGAATGTTGTGCTTCTCGTGGGTCGCAAACGCCACGTGGTGCATACGGGGGCCGTCGCCGCCGGTTGCAGCGGTGTCGTGCACGGTTGGCTTGCGACGCAGCCAAGCCGCGTAGACGGTGCCCTCTTCGTCTTGAATGTCTTCGGTGACGCGAAAGCCGAGGTCTTGGTAGTGGCGCACCGCGCGAGGCACATCAGGGGTGACCTGGTTGAAGTGATCGAGACGCACGAGCTCGCCCGGCTTCTGCAGATCGTAGCGCCACGACAAGCGCTCGACGTGCTCGGTCTGGTAGAAGAACTCGTACGGAAACCCGAGGGGGTCGGTTACGCGAACCGAATCGCCGATGCCCTTCACGAATCCGCTCTCGTTGCGGCGAACGTCGCAGCCGAGCTCGGTGTAGAAGGCGACTGCCTTATCGAGGTCTTCCGGGGTGCGCACGCGGTACGAGAACGCTGCGACAGCGGCGATCGGTCCCTTGCGCAGTACGAGGTTGTGGTGAATGAACTCTTCGGTCGAGCGCAGGTAGATCGACTGTTCGTCTTCTTCGGTGACATAGAGCCCGAGCACGTCAACATAGAAGTGACGTGATGCGGCGAGGTCGGTGACAACGAGCTCCATGTATGCGCAGCGCAGAATGTCTGGTGCTGGCGAGGTGGGGGTCGCGATCGGGTTATCGGTTTCGATCGGCGCCTCTTTGGTCACCCAGAAACCTGATGAGGTTTTATCGCTCTGATTGAGTTTTGCCATGGTGTGCTTCCTTGCGTAGATGGTGGGTTATTTGCCGGTTGCGCCGAAGCGGGGCGAGTGAGCCTCATTCAGCGTGATCTGGATCGACTGAGCGGTCGTGTAGAAGTCGACCGAGCGGTAGCCACCCTCGCGGCCGAGGCCCGACGCCTTCACGCCGCCGAACGGGGTGCGCAGGTCGCGCACGTTGTTCGAGTTCAGCCACACCATGCCCGACTCGATGCCGTGCGCGAAGTTGTGGGCGCGCTTCAGATTCGAGGTCCAGACGTAGGCGGCGAGGCCGTACTTCGTGTCGTTGGCGAGCTTCAGCGCCTCTTCGTCGGTGTCGAACGGGGTGATCGCGACGACCGGGCCAAAGATCTCTTCTTGGAAGATGCGAGCGTCAGACGCGACGTCTGCGAACACGGTCGGTGCGACGTAGTTGCCCTCGGGGAAGCCCTCGGGGCGGCCGCCGCCGGCGACGAGACGACCCTCGGTCTTGCCGATCTCGACGTAGCTCATGACCTTCTCGAAGTGGCTCGGGTGCACGAGTGCGCCGACCTCGGTCTTGGGGTCGTCTGGCAGGCCGATCACGATGTTCTTCGCACGCTCGGCGTAACGGGCCACGAAGTCGTCGTAGATCGAGCGCTCAACGAGCACACGCGAGCCCGCGGTGCAGCGCTCACCGTTCAGGCTGA
>JAPXTT010000210.1:0-2603 GCA_033812395.1 Leucobacter sp.
AGCATCGAGCCAAAGAACAAACCAACCGAAAAAATACCAAACACGGTGACGAGCAAGGGGGCGCGCCAGAGTTCTGACACCGGCGAGAGCGCCGTTGCCTGCTGTTCGGCAGTGCGAGCGGGTGGGCTTGTGCGGTGCAATGCAAACGCGCTCACGAACACCACGGTGAGTAGTGCAGCGCCTACGATGGGTGCCCACGCACCTAGCGTGGTGGCAAGCAGGCCAACAACCACCGGGCCAAACACGAACACCACTTCGTCAGCGGCAGACTCATATGCGAGGGTTGAGTTGATGGTGCGCGGCCGTTGCTCTCGAGGCAACTTTGTTTGCGCGATACTCACAAGCCGAGAGCGCGACATCGGTGAGATCTGCGGAGCGGTAGCGCCAACAAAGAATGAGGCAGCAAGCATAGCGAGGTTCGGCAGCTCGCTAAATGCAATCCATGCGAGCAGGCCGAGAGCGACACTGTTCACCGCGCCGCTCAACAACAGAGTTGTGCGTTGGCCGTAGCGGTCTGCGGCAGCACCAATGAGGGGCCCGAAACAGGCTACGCCGAGTCCGACCATCGCCGAAGTGAGCCCTCCGAGCTCGACCGAACCCCGAGCCGCGACCACGAGTGTCAACACGCCGACCACCATCATGGCGTACGGCGCTCGAGCGAGCAGCGCGAGCGGAAAGTAGCCGAGGCCAGTGTGAGAAATCAGCGGTTTCAGAGTGCAAGCCCTTTAACGAATGCCTTGAATTCGGCAGGGTCGGCGGCATCACCAGGGTAGACGACACCATTTACGACAACGGTTGGGGTGCCCTCGAGGCGAACGTTGGTGTCAACGGTGTTCGGCACCGGGTTTTGAAACACCCACTCGTTCAGCGCCTGTGCAAAAGGCACAAAGGCCTCGGTGGTCACACAATCGCTCACGGCAGGGTCAATTGCGCCCACATGCTGCTTGAGCGCGGCTAGCAGCTGCGCGTTGTCTGGCCCCGGGCCCGCTCCCGGCTGTACCTCGGCGCTGAGCAGAGCTTGGTGAGCCGCCCACGCAGCACCGGGCTGGGCTTCAGCGAAACAGGCGACAGCACCTGCTGCGCGTGACGAGTAGTAGCTGCCCTCACTGCTGCGATCCATGAAGCTGAGCGGCACGATCTCAACCGTGGTATTGCCAGTTGCCATGAGTTCGGCAAGGTAATCGCCGTTCTGCTGCTCGAAGATGCCGCAGTGCGGGCAGCGGTAGTCGACGTATACCAAAATGTCGGTGCGGCTGTCGCGGTCGACTTGGTTCGGTGCAGGTGCTGCACCGGCCGTCAGCGGCTCAGATTCGATGGGACGAGGATCACCCGGGCCAGTAAAGACAACGCCGCCCGTTTGCATGTTCGCAGGCCAATCGAGCAGCGATTCTTGTTCAGCGCCGGGTTGCCACGATTCGCCGCCAGGAGGTGTCTGCTCGAGTGGAACCGGTGTGAACGCATTGCTCAGCGCGCCAACGCCGAGCAGCACGGTGATCGTGACCATCGTGAGCGCGCCGGTTGCGAGGCCGGTGATGCCAGCACCGAGCGGGCGGGCCTTCTTTGCGAGAGCGATGACGCCGAGCACGACTGCCACGATGCCGAGTACGCCACCCAAGACCGCAAATGCCGCGTTGAAGTAGGCGACAGACACGAGCACTGTGAGCAGGGCCACGAGGCCGATAGCCATCGCTGCAATCGAGATCGCCTTGCCACCGCGCATTGGGGCAGCGGGTTGCCCGTTCGCGTAGGGGTGTATCGGCGGAGTCGCCGGGATCCACTGAGGTACACCGTTCGGGGCGGGCTGCTCGGGCTGCTCTGCGCCTGTGGGCTGCTCATTCATGGGTTCTATTCTGTCAGGCCGAGATGTGCACAGACCGGGCGTAGCATTAAAGCATGCTCTGGCTTGCCGCGACCCCAATCGGAAACCTCGGCGATGCCTCGCCTCGACTGCGAGAGGCACTCGCCAGCGCTGACGCCATCGCGGCAGAAGACACACGCCACACCGCACAGCTGCTGCGCCTGCTCGGCATTGAAGAACGCCCCGAACTCATCGCGCTACACGATCACAACGAGCGAGACCGTGCCGCCATGATTGTCGATCGTGCCGAAGACGAAGAAATACTGCTGGTGAGCGACGCAGGCATGCCGACGGTCTCAGACCCCGGGTTTCGGGTGGTGCAGCTCGCCGCAGAACGCGGCGTCATCGTCAGCGCGATTCCGGGTCCGAGCGCGGTGATCACCGCGCTCGCCGTAGCGGGTCTGCCAACCGACCGCTTTACATTCGAGGGCTTTTTGCCGCGCAAGGCTGGCGAGCGATCTCGCGTGCTGCGAGAGCTCGCTGGCGAACGTCGCACCCTGGTGTTCTTTGAGGCGCCGTCGCGCATAGCCGACACGCTGAGCGCGCTCGCCGAAGAATTTGGTGCCGACCGTCGCGCCGCGGTGTGCCGTGAACTCACGAAGCTGCACGAAGAAGTGAAGCGAGGGTCACTCGCAGAGCTTGCGGCATGGGCCGCCACGGGGGTGCGGGGTGAAATCGTGCTGGTAGTAGCTGGCGCGACTGAGACCGCCGCATCGCCACAGGCCGCACTCGCTGAAGTGCTCGC
>JAPXTT010000211.1:0-2598 GCA_033812395.1 Leucobacter sp.
CCAGCCGACCGCACGACAAATCATCGAAGAGATTCACGGGCGCGGCAACGATGCCATTTTGGTCGGAGGCTCGGGCCTGTATGTCTCGAGCGTGCTCTTCGACTTTCAGTTTCCGCCGAGAGACGAGGGTCTGCGCGCCGAGCTTGAGACCGAGCTCGAGCGCGGGGGAGTCGCGCCCCTGCTCGCTCGCCTGCGCGAGGTCGACCCAAAGGCGGCAGAGGCAGTCGATGCCCGAAACCCGCGCCGCGTGGTGCGCGCGCTCGAAGTGGCGCTGCTCGGGGCCGAGGGGCAGGTCACGCTGCCGCAAGCGCCAAAACTCTGGCACGCAGACACGCGAATCGTCGGTGTGGGGTGCGAGCGAGCAGTGCTAGTTGAGCGGCTCGACGCACGAGTCGAACGAATGTGGAACGACGGCCTGCTTGACGAGGTGCGGGGGCTGCAGCCGCTGGGGCTAGAGCGAGGCAAGACCGCGAGCCGCGCGATCGGCTACCAGCAGGCTCTCGCCCAATTGCGCGGAGAGATGACTGAGCGGCGGGCGATCGAAGAGACACAGGCGCTGACGAGGCGTTACGCCCGTCGCCAGGTGAGCTGGTTCAAGCGATATCAAGACGTGCAGTGGCTCGATGCCACGACGGGCGAACCCGATTCGGCGGGCGTCGATACAGCGCTCTGAAACCGTCGGCACGGCCTGATGCTTGCGGTATTCGTGCCCCCGCGTTGCATGTTTTGACCGGGTAAGCCAATACAGTTTTCTCGGCGTACGCCTGCAGAATGGTTAGATTGCGAGCTTCCATGCGGGTGAACCGCATTCTGGGCTTTCTGGGGGCTGGCCTTGAGTAGGGTGCTCATGAAGAGGAGCAAATTTCGCATGGCTGCAGGTGATGCCAAGTGGCATCCGGCTCGTGAGGTCTGCGCTGCGTGCGAGTTCTGCAATATGTGCGAGAATTTCAGCCAGAATCTCGCACATATTGCAGATCTCGCACGCATTGCAGCGATGGCACGCAGAACTCCCGCATCTGGATGGGTGCGGGCTATCACCTGGATGTAGTCGGTGCTCCAGCAACGTGGCAGTGATCGGCTTCTACGAGAGGCTCGGCTTTATCAACGAAGACGTGCTGGTGCTCAGCAGGCGCCTCATCGAAGACTGAGTTTCGACGAGGCGCCTGCAGGCAGCAAGTGCCCGGAACAACGCGCGGGTTACCCGCGTCGCTGACGCCTGCGGTAGCTTTCGATGCCGCTAATGCCGCCGGCAAGCGCACCGAAGAGCACGCCGCAGATCGGCCAGATGATCCACGAGCGATCCCAAGCATTGCCGATGAAGCTCCAGGCGAGGTAGATCGTAACGACGAGCGGCCAGTAGAACGAAGCGATCACGCCTATAATGCTGTTCTCGTCGTCGGCCTCGTCGGGGCGCTTGCCGCCCTTTGTTACCGTCTCGAGCACCGAGTTAGCCCAACTCGCGGGCAGCAGAATCAGCAAGCCGAGTGCCACCATGGTCAGGGTGCCAGCTACACCTAGCACGCTCCAAAAGTCTGCGTGGGGCGCGTTGTTCGGAATCAGGGTGAGCAGAAGCACCGGCGCGGGCGAAAGCACCCAGCACACCACTGAGATCTGTAGCGCCGTGATGCGGCTGCGCTCGTGAGTCTTGGCTAGATCCTCGGCCCAACCCGTCACTACTGGGTTGCGACTGAACCTGCCTTCGCGAACCGACCTATAGGGTGCTAGCTCGCGGTTCACTCCAATAATGGTTACAACGCCAATCGCTACCACGGTGCCGAGTAAGAGCAGGCCGACTACCGATGCCACGTTCTCACTCAAAGCGACAACGCCTGAGCTTGCGGCTGCGGTCAATACAATAAGCGGGATCGCGGCCATCACGAACAGAGCTACCGAGGTGGCGAGCCGATAGCGCGTGCGGTGCTGCGCATCGGCGAGTCCCTTTGCCTCGTCGAGCGTGATCGCGGGGTACTGCGCGGAGTCGGGTGCGGTAGGGGAACTGGTGTGCTGCGTCTGTGTCGGCCCGAGCTGCGGCGCGATCTCGCCCGAAATGCCGAGTACTGGCGCCAGTTCGTCGAGGTTGCCGAAGTCGGTAATTACGCGGCCTACTGCCTCGTTGTGCGAGGCGCCCTTGGCAACGAAGCCCTGGTATGCGTCTTCCATCATCGCCTGCAGCTCGGTTTTGGCCTCGAGCATGCGGGGGGTCTGCGGGTACGGCGAGAACATGGTCTCGAGGTACGCGTGAATGACGTTCATGAGTCGATTCCTTCCGTGAAGCGGTCGACGACCGCCTTTGTGTGCCGCCACTCGCTGGCTTTTGCAGTGAGGTGCTCGAGGCCCTGCGCAGTGATCTGGTAGTAGGTTCTAGGTTTGCCCGACTCTGATGTGCCGGGGTACGAGGTGACGAGTGCCGAGCCTTCGAGTCGTTTGACCGCCGAATACAGCGTGGTCTGCTTGATCACATACTCGTCACCTGTGACGTCACTGATCTGCTGGGCGATCTCATACGCGTACGAGGGGGTGCGCCGCAGCAGCGACAGGATCATGAGATCGATGTAGCCGCGTATCGCGTCTGCGCTGATCATCGTTTCTCCTTTCATC
>JAPXTT010000212.1:0-2586 GCA_033812395.1 Leucobacter sp.
GGTAGCGCAGAATACCTTCGTCGCCATCAATGAAGGTGACCGCAGACTTGGTTGAAGCAGTGTTGACGTACCCGTAGTCAAGTGCCGTGTACCCGGTCTGGCGGGTCAGCGTGCTGACGTCGATTGCAGAGTTTCCGTCGGTCGCTGTCAGCACTGGCAGCTCTACCTCGCGGTCTGCGATTGTGAGCCTCACGGTCTGTCCCTGCGTCGATTCGGTCACGTTGCCTCCTCGTGAGTTCGGTGCAGTTGGTATCGCCGAAGGTGTTGGCGACTCTCTTCAGCTTAGCCCGTTCGTGGCGGCACTCAGACCGTTGGCACCCCACTTCAATAGCGAAAATTATCTCGATATCGAAATAACGGCGGTTTTTCGAACGAGGATCAGGCGGCGCGCACGCGCCGCTTAGACCGTGCGCGGTACTGCGCTTGCTCGAAGCCTTGCCGCCGCCTCAGAGATGTCAGCATCACTCGCGGTGAGCGCAAGCCTGACGTGATTTGGCGAGTGCTCCCCATAAAAATGCCCCGGCCCAGCAACAATACCCAGCTCTGCCAGGTCAGCAATCGTCTGCCAAGCATCGACGCCTCTGGTCACCCAGAGGTAGAGGCCGGCTTCGCTGCCTTCGACCTGAAAGCCTGCGGCTACGAGCGCTGGCCGAAGCACGTCGCGGCGTGAGTGATAGCGGGCGCGCTGCTCGTGCACGTGGGTTTCATCTGCGAGCGCTGCCACCATGGCGCTCTGCACGGGGCCTGGCACTATGAGGCCCGCGTGTTTACGCACGGTGAGCAGGCGCGCGACGAGCGCGCGATCCCCCGCTAAAAATGCTGCCCGGTAGCCGGCAAGATTTGATTGCTTGCTTAACGAGTAAATCGCAAGCACGTCGCGGTGATCGTCTTCAACGACACGAGGATCGAGCAGTGACGGGATCGGTTCGGTGTCCCATGGCGCTTGCCAACCAAACTCGGCGTAGCACTCATCACCAACGATGACTGCACCAAGTGCTCGCGCCCTTGCAACCGCAGCACGCATGGCCGCAATACCGAGCACACGCCCATCGGGGTTGCCCGGCGAGTTAAGCCACACCAGCTTCGTATTGGCGGGCCACTCTGCAGGGTCGTCAGAGGCAAATGCTTCGGCGCCTACGAGGGCCGCCCCCATCGCGTATGAGGGGTACGCAACGCGCGGAAACACGACCGCCTCACCCGGCCCGAGCCCAAGCAGCATCGGCATGAGTGCGACAAGTTCTTTTGACCCGACGGTTGGCAGCACGGCATCTGCAGCCACAGTGACGCCACGCCTACGCAGGTACCACTCTGAGATTGCCTCGCGCAGCTCAGCGGTACCAGCGGTGGCAGGGTAGGAGTGCGACTCTGTCGCCGCGGCGAGTGCCTCACGCACCGATACCGGCGTCGGGTCGACAGGTGAGCCGATTGAGAGGTTGATCGCACCGCGCTCGTGTGTTGCAGCACGCGCGATGTAGGGAGCCATGGCATCCCAAGGGTAATCTGGCAGCTCGCTTCTCATAGATGCAGCTCGCTACTCTCTACTCGCCGAGCTTCGGCAACACCGCAATAATCGGGTGATCAAAATCGTAGACACCGACCTTGGCTGCTCCCCCAGGTGAGCCAATCTCGTCAAAGAATTCTACGTTGGCCTTGTAGTAGTCAGCCCAGACCTCTGGCAGGTCATCTTCGTAGTAGATCGCTTCGACGGGACACACTGGCTCGCACGCACCACAGTCGACACACTCATCGGGGTGAATGTAGAGCATGCGGTCGCCCTCGTAAATGCAGTCAACCGGGCATTCGTCGACGCAGGCGCGATCTTTCACGTCTACACATGGCAGCGCGATCACATACGTCACAATAGGCCCTTTCTCGACTGATGCTACCCAAATTGAGTACTCATCAATCTTACTCCCGGGCATTCACGTGCAGCTGAACGCTATGCCACGAGAATCGCTACCCAAGCTCCGGCGATCATTGGTGGGCCGAAAGGCAGCTTGTCTGGGTTGCGCGCTTCACCTGGGCGCAACAGGGTGAGGCCGATCACTCCCCCGATAACACTCGCAGCGAGCGTGCCGATCAGCACCGCCTGCCATCCCACCCAGCCAAGCGCGAGCCCAATCAGTGGCGCAAGCTTCACGTCGCCTGCACCGATGCCGCCGGGTTGCAGCCACCAGAGCAGACCGTAAAAAACGGTGTGCACTACGCCAGCAGTAAGCGATCGGGCAAGACTGTCGCGTTCACCGCCGGTCACCGCAGCCACCGCGAGCAGCAACCCAAACGCTGCCACCGATGGCAGCACGATCGCGTTGGGCAGGCGAAACTGCTCGAGGTCGACCTTAATGAGCAGCACGCTCACAATTGCAAGCAAACAGTAGGCAGAGCACACGATGAGAGCGGCTGTGTCGGCGCGAGCGGCATAGGGAGTGAAGGCATGCCACATTTGGCGATCCTTTCGCGAGAAATGAATCGCTCACTCGCGTGCGCAACAACGCGCGTATGAGTTCTGAACCAAACCGAATCTGGTACCCGAAGCGGTTCTACAGCTCGGGTCTTTGCGGTGCAGCGATGCGGTAAGGCTACACC
>JAPXTT010000213.1:0-2576 GCA_033812395.1 Leucobacter sp.
CCGACACCTCAACACCCACTCAGACACCGAGTTGCTGCTCAACGTGCTCGCAAACGAACTGCAGCACGCCTCGGGTGGCCCCCTGCTCGATGCAGGCAAGGTATTCGACGCGGTCTCGCGCGTGCACGAGCGCGTCGAGGGCTCATATGCGGCCATCGCCCTCATCGCGGGTTACGGGCTGCTCGCGTTTCGAGACCCCTTCGGCATTCGCCCCCTGGTGCTCGGCCGCCGCGACGGCCAGGGCGGGCGCGACGAGTGGGTCGTGGCGAGCGAATCACTCGTGCTCGAGTCTGGCGGCTACGAGATTGTGCGCGATGTGGCGCCCGGTGAGGCTGTCTTCATCTCGCCCGACGGTGAAATGCACTCGCGTCAGTGTG
Organism: Leucobacter sp.; assembly: GCA_033812395.1. Taxonomy (GTDB): domain Bacteria; phylum Actinomycetota; class Actinomycetes; order Actinomycetales; family Microbacteriaceae; genus Leucobacter. The sequence goes on from JAPXTT010000213.1 coordinate 378, forward strand.
CGGCAAGCCCGCGCCTGCTGCCCTGCTCGTTCGAATACATCTACCTCGCTCGCCCCGACTCGGTGCTGAGCGGCATCTCGGTCTACGACGCACGCCTGCGACTCGGCGACGTGCTCGCCGAGCAAGTGGTGGCAGAGGTGCCAAAGGGCGACATCGACGTGGTCATGCCGATACCTGACTCTGGCCGCCCGAGCGCAATGCAGCTCGCAAGCAAGCTCGGCGTCGAGTACCGTGAGGGGTTCTTCAAGAACCGCTACGTCGGGCGCACCTTCATCATGCCCGGGCAGTCGGTGCGCAAGAAGAGTGTGCGCCAGAAGCTCAACGCGATGAGCACCGAGTTTCGCGGCAAGAACGTGCTGCTCGTCGATGACTCGATCGTGCGCGGTACCACCTCGGGCCAAATCGTCGATATGGCACGTGCCGCCGGCGCCGCTTCGGTGACGTTCGCGTCGGCCGCGCCCGCGGTGTTGTTTCCGCACGTGTACGGCATCAACATGCCGACCAGAAATGAACTGATTGCGCACGGCCGCACCAACCGCGAAATCGCGAGTGTGATGGGCGCAGACCACCTCGTTTACCAGACGGTTGAGGGCATGAACCGCGCGATTCTCGCGGGGCAGAACACAGTCACCGAGCTCGAAGAAAGTTGTTTCACGGGAAACTACCTCGCTGGCAACGTCAGCGAAGAATATCTCTCATACGTCGAGGCGACTCAAACCAGCTGAGTCTGCCGACGACCAGATTCACTGTACCTGGCGCCTCGCGCTGCTCTGCAACCGCTCTTGAGGTGCGTCAAAAATGCGCCATAGACCCAAATATTGCATTTCTGACGCACCCAGCCCGGGAGTGCCACGGCGTGACCGCGCAATCGACGCACCGAACCCACAAGTATTCACCGATAACCCCGGCAACCCGGCTTTGGCACCGCATGCAGATACGAAAGAACCCGGCGCTTGCTCGCCGGGTTCTTTCGTATTCACGCGGGATCAGCCCGCCAAGTGGCGGGCCAAACTTTAGGCCTCGTTCGAGCCTTCTGCGCGCTGAGCGGCAGCCGCACGCAGCGCGTCTGCCTCTGCCTTCGCTGCCTCGGCCTCAGCCCGCGCCTTCGCAAGCTCTTCTTCGGCACTCGGCGTAGCCGCGGCAGGCGGAGCAGCGGGTGCGGGTGCGGGTGCGGCAGCAGCGGGCGCTGCTGCAGTGGGTGCAGCGTCATCGCTCTCACCCTGCTTGTCGCCCTGCTTCTCACCCTCAGGCGTACTGACTTCTTTTTTCAAGATCTTCATTGACTGGCCAAGGCTCTTTGCCAGCGCGGGCAGCTTCGGTGCACCGAACAACAGCAGCACTACGAAGAGTATGATCCACGGAGTGGGGCCGTGAAAGAGATTTCCCATTGATGTATCGCTTTCGAAAAGAAAAGTATGTTGCTATCTTACGTCAGTCTGCACTGCGATTGCAGCGCCACGTTTGCGCCCGGCAATGACACCGAGCAGCAGCGAGAGTAGCGCACCAATGACGAGACCAATCGCGCCACCGACCACTGCCATCAGCCCCACAACCTGCCCGAGTTCGTAGTTCGCGCCCTCGAGCACCGGAAAGAACAAGCTGATTACCGCGCCAAGCACTATGCCAATCACGGTCGCCCCAACAATGATGCGCCCGTGGCGCACCGTGCGACGCAGCTCAACCTGCACGGGCTCGTGCACGTTTTCTACGATCGTTTCGGCCTCTTCCTGAGGCGCTTTGGGGGTAGAGCCTTCGTGAGGCTGGTGCAGGGCGTTCGACATATTTCTATTCTTTCAGCTCCGCGCTGAATGAACGCCGGTCGCGCGACGCCGATGGTGCGGTAGTGCCGCGCAACGCCGGTGGCGCGAGCCGGTCGCATACACCCAGGCCCCAGCGCTACCGCGGGGTGCGCAGCAGCGGCAGCAGCCCATCGAGATTTGCGCGGGTGCCTGAGGCGCTGATCCTCGCTGATGCAAGCCCCTCTTGCCACCCAAGCCGCCCAGTAGCAAGCAACACCCAGGTTGTCGGGTCGGTCTCGATTACGTTCGGCGGGGTGCCCCTCGTGTGGCGCGGCCCGGCAACGCACTGCGTCGCCCCAAAAGGCGGCACGCGCACCTCGACCGAGTTGCCGGGGGCGAGAGCGGCAAGCTCTTCAAGCAAAAAACGCACGGCCGTGGCGAGCTGCTGGCGCTCTTCACT
>JAPXTT010000214.1:0-2571 GCA_033812395.1 Leucobacter sp.
GTGCCGCGCACCACGAGTCGCCTGCCCGCTGATCCTTTTTCTGCAATATCGATCGCGACGTGCGCCCCCAGGCGCATGCCGCCAGACTCGCTGAGCGCTTCGGTCACCCTGAAGGCATCAGGGTGCTCACGCAGCAACCACTTCAGCCCGTAGTCGCCACCAGCCTCTTCGTCGGCGACCGCGAGCAGCACGAGATCGCCGCGCGGCGGCGCATCGGCGAGCGCGACCTCGCGCACAATGGCGGCGAACGTGGCGGTGAGGTAGAGCATATCTACCGTGCCCCGGCCCCAGACCTCGCCGTCGATGAGGTCACCGCCGAAGGGGTCACGGCTCCAGCGCTCGGGGTTTGCTGGCACCACATCGAGGTGCCCTAGCAGGCCGAGGGCGGGGGCGGCCGGGTCTGATCCTTGCACTCGGGCAATCAACGAGGCGCGACCCGGCGCTGACTCGAAGACCTGAGTTTCAAGCCGGCCGCTCTCAACCGCTTCGGCAAGAAAGCGTTGCAGCACCCGCACGGCACGCACCTCTTGCCCCGACGACTGTTGCCCATCGTTGACGCACGCAGCGCGCACGAGTTCGCGCAGCAGCGTGACAGTGGCGTCGAGGGTGTCGTGATTGGTGGCGTCAGGCGTAGGATCGGGCACGCATTCAGGGTACCGCGTTGCCCGGGGGCAGCGGGTCGAGTGCCCCGCATTTCGCAGCACCGCCAAGACAGGCCACGCGCGCTGCTTTAGCATATTCTCAGCACTCCACGGGTAGCGTTACGGTGAATCTACGAGAGGACCACAATGTCACCCCGCGCACTGTTTCGCAGCTTCGCCACCGCAGAGGCCTTTACCTGGGCAGGCCTGATCACGGCGCTCATTCTGCGCGCGGCAGATGTCGCCAATATCGTGCCGATCGCGGGCGGCGTGCACGGCTTCGTGTTTCTCTCGTACTGCGTGGTGACCGTGTTCACCTGGGTGAATCAGCGCTGGGGCGCCGGCACCGGGGTGCTCGGGCTGGCGCTCGCCATTGTGCCGTTCGCGACCGTGCCGTTTGAGCTTGTGCTCGACCGCAAGGGCAAGCTCGCGGGCCCGTGGCGCCTACGCCCGGGCGGCGATGAGCCGAAGGGGTTCGTCGAGCACGTGCAGGCGTGGGTGCTGCGTCACCCGTGGCTCGCGATTGCCCTGCTCTTTGTCGCGGTTGTCGTGGTGTTCTCGGTGCTGCTGTGGCTCGGCCCGCCCGTGCCGAAGGGGTAGAGCGCCTGGCCCTGTGCACTGCCACCGCACTAAAATCGGGCCGCGACCTCGAAATCAGCTCTTAAAATTGGGTGAGCGGACGGCTTAGTATCAGCGAAGTGGGTCATTTGTCTCACTTCTTTGATTTCTGCCACGCAACAGGAGACGACGATGCTCGAACACGCCCACCTTCGCCCGGCCCCAGAGCAACTCGCCAAGTCGCTGCCCGCAGGGTTCGTGATAGGCACCGCGACGGCCGCCGCCCAGATCGAGGGTGCCACCAGCTTCGGCAATCGCACCCCCAGTGTGTGGGATCGCTTCGCAGCCGGGCCGAATTCTTGACGGCAGCGACACCTCGGTCACCGCCGACCACTTTCACCGCTACCGCGAAGACGTCGCCCTCATGGCAGATCTCGGCGCAGATGCCTATCGCTTCTCGTTCTCGTGGACTCGGCTGCAGCCCGGTGGCAGCGGTGGGCGTCACTGCCCCTATCGGCATCACCAACACCCACAGCCCGGTGATACCCGCGACCGACTCACCCGAAGACCACACGATGGCGCAGCTGTTCGACCTCGTGCACAATCGTGTCTACGCTGACCCCGTGCTGCTCGGGCACTACCCCGAGGTACCCGAGTTTCTCGGCGACGCGTTCTCCGCATTCGACGCGGTGCCGGCCGAAGACCTCGCGATCATCAGCCAGCCCCTCGTCTTCTACGGCCTCAACTACTACATGCCGACCCTGATCGCCGCCGGCGCCGGTACCGGCGAGAGCCCCGACGGTTCGAGCCAGGCAATGACTGGCCTGCCCTTTCACCTGCTCGAGTTTGAGGGTGCGCCGCAGACCGCGTTTGGGTGGCCGATTAAGCCCGACGGGTTTGCGCAGGCGCTGGCAGAGGTGCACGAGCGCTACGGCGACTCACTGCCGCCGGTATTTATCACCGAGAACGGGGCAAGTTTTCACGATGAGGTCGGCGAAGACGGCACCATCAATGACGAGGATCGCATCGCGTTCGTGCACGACCACCTGGCTGCGGCGCTCGCTGCTGTGGCACCCGGCGGCCCTGCCGAGTGCATCGACCTGCGCGGGTTCTTCGTGTGGTCATTGTGAACCGTCCTAGGTTTTCTGCCGCCTTGTTTTAGAGGAAGATATTTCTAATGGCTAAGAAAACTGATACTGCCGTGAAAGAACGAGCGATCCGGCTCGTGCTTGCACATCAATCCGAATACCCCTCGAAATGGGCTGCGATCAGCGCGGTCGCGAAGCAACGCGGTGTCGGGGGTGAAACGCTCCGCAAATGGGTCAACCAAGCCGAGGTGAACGCTGGCGATCGTAACGGTGTCACTACGACC
>JAPXTT010000215.1:0-2560 GCA_033812395.1 Leucobacter sp.
CAGTAGCGCGTTCAGTGCCGCGAGCCGTTCGTTCGCAGCCGCAAGCTCGCCCGGGCCATCCTGGTCGAGGTTGCTCGCATAGCCGGCGAGCTCTCTTCCCACATCGCTCAGCTGAAAACTCAACGATCGAAGCGACTCGGCGAGCGCACCAAGCTGGGCGTCGGCAGACACCACTCGTTCGATTTCACGAAGGGCCACATCTACCAGGCCGCTCGCGTCCGAGACGAACGGATCGTCCCCGTCGTTCGCGATTGCACGCAGTGCCGCAGAAGTGGCTCCGCGCAGTTCCTCGAGATTATTGAGCCGTTCGATGCGCTGCTTCAGCTCGGTTTCTTCGCCGATCTGAGGATCGACTGCCTCAATTTGCTCAAGTTCTTCACGCAGGCGATCCGCCTCGCGAACGCGCTCATCCCGCGCCTCGCTCAAACGCGCAAGCTCGAGCTCGGTCTCGCAGCGCTCCGCGTGGGCACGCTGGTACTCAGCGAGCAGCCCTAGCAGCTCACTGCCGCCGAATCGATCCAGCATTTCTCGTTGCGCAATCGAACTGCGCAACCGCAACTGCTCGCTCTGACCGTGCACCGTGAACAGTCGGTCAGCAAGCTTTGCAAGACTGCCGACAGGAGCGGAGCTGCCGCCAACGCTCGCGCGGCTTCGTCCTTCGCTGCTCACCGTCCGCGTAAGCGTGAGATCGCCGTCTTCGATATCGCCGCCGGCGTCTTCGACCAGCGCAACAATCTGCGGATCCTCGGTGCGCACCAAACCGCCAACCCTCGCCGCGTCGGCGCCAGTACGCACCGCGCCCGCATCGCTACGCTCGCCCATCAGCAAACCAAGCGCGGTGACGACCATCGTCTTACCGGCACCGGTCTCACCGGTGATTGCGGTGAACCCCGGCCCGAGCGTCAGTGTGGTGTCGGCGATAACTCCAAGGTCTCGAATGCGAATCTGTTCGATCACCGCGCCACCCCCGGATCGCCGCGCCACCCGGTGACCGGAAGATGAAACTTGTTCACAAGCCGATCGGTAAAGACCGCCTCGTCGATGCGAGCGAGCCGCAACGGCAACGCAGAACGACGCACCTCAACGACGGCTCCAACGGGCAGCTCGGTGCGGCGGCGACCATCACACCAGAGCACGCCGAGGCCGCCACTCTGCGGCAGGATTTCAACGGTGAGCACGGAGTCGGGGCCGACAACAATCGGCCGGTTGAAGAGCGCGTGAGCCGCGATGGGCACCGCGAGCAGCGCCTGCACCCCCGGCCACACCACGGGCCCTCCGGCGCTGAAAGAGTACGCCGTCGAGCCGGTGGGGGTCGCAAGCACTACCCCGTCGCAGCCAAACGACGAAAGCGGTCGCGCGTCGACACCGAGCGCCACCTCCAGCATGCGCCCGCGCTTCTCGACGCTTGCTTCGTTCACCGCCCAGGTTCGAGTGATCACCTCACCGGCGCGAGCCGAGGTCGTTCCGCCTGCGCCAGTCTGGGGTTCGGTGTGCGGCAGATAGGCACACACTTCAAGCGTCATGCGCTCCTCAACCGAGTATTGCCCCGCGAGCACACGATCAAGCGTAAACGAGAGATCGTGAGACTCGGCCTCGGCGAGAAAGCCCACGTGCCCGAGATTCACACCCAGAATCGGGCAGGTCGACCCCCGGAGCAGTTCGGCAGCACGCAAGATGGTGCCGTCGCCGCCGAGTACGAGCGCGACCTCGATGTTCGAAACTTTGACGTCGGTGTCGAGTTCTGCGGTCAGCTCGGTCGAAAGGTGCGGTGCGAACTCGGCTCGGTCGCTTGCCGGCATCACCGGGACCACTCCGGCTTCACGCAACTTGGCTACCGCGGCAACCGTCGCTTCGACGGCTTCGGGGCGCGCAGTGTGCGAAACGACGAGAATACTGCGATCGCTCATGCCTCACCTCCAGAAATAAAGAGCTCGCGAATTGGCTGCTCCCATTCTGTCTGATCTGCGGCTTCACCGCGCGCGAAGTGCACCAGCACTTCGCGGTTGCCGTGTTCTCCCGCAATCGGTGACAGCGCTGCAGATCGGCACCGCAGGCCAAGCTGTTCCGCGAAATGGATCACCCGAGCAACCGCACGAATCGCGAGTTCGGGGTCGTTCACGATCCCTCCGCTGACGCCCAATCGCCCCACCTCGAACTGTGGCTTCACCAGCAGCACCATTTCGGCACGCTCAGCGGCGACTCGCAACAGTGCGGGGAGCACGAGCTCGAGCGAGATAAACGAGAGGTCTGCGACGATCAGCCCGGGTGCTTCGCTCACACCCGTTGCGGCGGCCAGCGACCCCGCGGTAAGTTCACGCGCATTGCAGCCTTCGACCGCTCGCACTCTCGAGTCGCTGCGAATACGTTCGGCAAGCTGCCCGTGTCCGACGTCAACTGCAAGCACCTCACGGGCGCCCCGCTCGAGCAGCACCTGGGTAAACCCTCCGGTGGAGGCCCCGACGTCGAGGGCGAGCATTCCACTGGGGTCGACCGAGAACTCGTCGAGCCCGGCCAGCAGCTTGTGGGCAGCACGACTCACGTAGTGGTCACCGCCCTCGAC
>JAPXTT010000216.1:0-2558 GCA_033812395.1 Leucobacter sp.
GGCCGAGCTCGGCCGCGACCAGTCGGGGGTCGAGCCCCAGCGAGCTGCCGGCGAGGGCTCCCCCGCCGTAGGGCGAGCGCTTCGCGCGCTTCGCCCAGTCGCGCAGGCGCTCGACGTCGCGCATGATTGGCCAGGCGTGTGCCGCGAGCTGATGCGCGAGCAGCACGGGCTGCGCGTGCTGCAGGTGGGTGCGGCCAGGCAGAATCGCCTCGGGGTGCGCGAGCGATTGGTCGAGGATCGCGGTCGCGAGGTCGAGCAGCAGCTGCTCGATGGTCGCCGCGTGATCGAGCAGGTAGAGGCGCACGAGGGTGGCGATCTGGTCGTTGCGGCTGCGGCCTGCACGCAGCTTGCCGCCGAGCTGCACGCCCGTGATCTCGATGAGCAGGCGCTCGAGCGCCGAGTGCACGTCTTCGTCGTCATCCGCGGGCAGGGCGCGGCCGTCTGCCACGCGTGTCGAGAGCTCGTCGAGGGCGGCGTGCATGTCTTCGAGCTCTTCGGCGCTCAGGTAGCCCGCGGCGGCGAGCGCGACGGCGTGCGCCTTCGATCCTCGAATGTCGTACTGCGCGAGAGCCCAGTCGAACTGCGTCGACTTGCTGAGCAACTGCAGCTCGGGCGACGGGCCGCTCGCGAAGCGCCCGCCCCAGAGCGCTCCAGCCTCTGCTGCGCGGTTGCCGGTTTCGTTGTGCGTGTTCTCGGTAGCCTCAGTCACACGACAAGCTTACTGGCGCATTCGGGTGGCGCGCCCACCTGCCTGTGCCCCGCGCTACCCTGCCTTACCTTGCCGCATCACCCCTGGGCTGCCCTCACATCTGCTCCCCCCTGCTGCGCATACCGCGTGCACCATGCGTGCGAGATATGCACTCCGTACGAGGTTTTTGCCGAGTTTCTCGCACGCAATGCATATCTCGCACGCAATTCGCTGCCGCCCGCGCCGAGTGCTGCATTCTTGTGACGCTCAGCTTGTCGCTCACAAGTACGTGCGTTCATGACTTACTCACAGATTTCGACCATTCTGAGAAGACGGGCCTCTCGAGAGCCTCTGATCACGCAGTGTTGAGTCATGCTCAACCCGCTCACAACCCAGGGTGTCGCCCGAACCTCTACCCTGCTCAGGCAAGGCATAAGCCGAAACAGGATCGCAGCAGAAGTCAGACAGGGCAGCCTGATTCGCCCGCGAAAGGGATGGGTCGCGAGACCGGCGGCCGACCCGGCACTGCTCTATGCAGCTCGCCATGGAGTCGTGCTCAGCTGCATCACCCAGGCGAAACGCTCGGGACTCTGGGTGCGCAGCGAGAAGGAGCACCATTTCGCCACGAGGTCGGCGAGCTCGCGCGGTCGCCCAGATGGCATATTGCATTGGCGCACCCCGCTGGTTCCGCGGGATCCTGATGCGCTCGAAGACTCACTTGAAAACGTGCTCAACACCGTCGCCCACTGCCAGCAGTTCGAAGAAGCGGTTGCTATCTGGGACTCAGCACTCAACAAAGGGCTCGTCGAGTGGCAAACGCTCTCGAAATTGCCACTGACAGGTCGCGCGAAGGATGTGCTTCTTGCAAGCAACCGGTTTGCCGACTCGGGCCTTGAGAGCTACGTGCGCACGAGACTGGCTTGGCTTAGGCTGCGAATCGTGGGGCAGGCCTGGCTTCACGGGCACCGCGTGGACTTTCTCATTGGGGACCGTCTCGTCTTGCAGGTCGATGGCAGCCAACACACGGGCGCACAGCGCAGCAGCGACAACCAGCACGATGCAGAACTTGCGTTGCTCGGGTACGAGGTGGTTCGCGTGACCTACACCCAGGTCATCTTTGACTGGCCTGCGGTGCAGCAGAGGATCATGCGGGCCATTGCTCAGGGCAGGCACCTTGCCGCTTGACGCGCAGTGCGGGCGAGATGTGCGTTACGGGCGAGATTCTGGCTGCATTTCTCGCACGTTGCGCATATCTCGCACGTACTGGCTGGTTCGGGCAGTGCCGACCGCAGAGCCGACCAAGGAGCCGAACTCACCGAATAGGAAAAGTAGGCGCGCGGGCTCACGCCTGAGCGAGCAGCCAGGCCATGAGCGCCTTCTGCGCGTGCACGCGGTTCTCGGCCTCGTCCCACACCGCGCTCTGCGGCCCGTCGATCACCTCGGGGGCCACCTCGAACTCGCGGTACGCAGGCAGGCAGTGCAAGAAGATCGCGTCGCCCGCGGCCCGGGCCATGAGCTCGGGAGTCACCCGGTAGGCGCCAAACGTCGCCACGCGCGCGGCCTTCTCGGCTTCCTGCCCCATCGACACCCAGGTGTCGGTGATGACCACGTCGACGCCGTCGACCGCCGCCTTGGGGTCAGCCGTCACGGTGACGCTGCCGCCGGTCTCGGTAGCGATCCTCTTCGCATCTTCGACGATGTCTGCGCGAGGCTGGTAGCCCTCGGGACCAGCCACGCGAATGTGCATGCCGGCGGTCGCGAAGCCGACCAGGTACGAGTGGCCCATGTTGTTCGCCGCATCACCGAGATACGCAGCCGAGAGGCCCCGCAGGTCGCCCTTGCGCTCTCGGATGGTCTGCAGGTCGGCGAG
>JAPXTT010000217.1:0-2529 GCA_033812395.1 Leucobacter sp.
GGCCAACGGTGTGTGGCAGGTCGACACACTCTGCAAAGGCAGCACCACCCTTGTAGTCAACCAGCAAGAAAGTCAGGCGATCCGGGCTCACGTTTGCCGCGAGGCTCATTATCCAGCTCTGCAAGAACTCTGATTTGCCTGCGCCCGTTGTACCACCGACGAGAGCGTGTGGCCCGTGCACGCGAAGATCGATTTCGGCTGGCCCTTCCGGCCCCTGGCCGACCACGGCAGCAAGCTTCACCGCGTCTCGCTCTTCACCCTGCTGCCACGTGCTGACCAGGCTGCCGGCGCTTTGCCAACTCTGCAGAATTGGGCCGGCACCGCCGAGCAAGTCAACTCGATGCAGCTCGCGAAGGTTTACGCTTCGTGGCAGGTCACTCTCATCGAGTGCTCTCGCTGCGGTGTCATCGACCGGCGCGAGCGCGCGCGCAAAGGCAGCAGCCTCGGTGATGCCGACGTACTCAATGCGGCTGAGAGCAACGGTCTGGCCGAAACGAACAAAGTTTGCCGTGCCCACCTGCTGCGCAGAAGCGGTCGGCGTTGCCGCTGTCGACGTTGCTTGTCCGATAGCAGAGTCGGAGGTGGCTTCTACGAAGCTGCGGCAAGCGGCTGGCACTCTGGCGATATCGTCGGCCACCCAGATCACGTGAATACCAAGATCGGGGCCGTCTTCGGCAAGCGCAATTAATCGGCTTCGGTTCGTCTCTTCAATTTCACGTTCGAGCACGAGCACTATGACTGCAGGGGTTACCGGCAATTTGCTCACTGCTTCGTCAGAGCTGTCGGGCACTTCGTCTGCCGTGAGGTGCGAGCGTACCGACGCAGATTGCGGCCCACTGCGCTGCGCAATCAGCGATTCGAGCGCGATCATTAGCCTTGTTGTGGCGTTCGGGCTGTCAGCGAGTGGCCAAGCAGCCAAGGGGCTACCCACTGGCTCAATATGTGGCAACCATTTCAGCCATTCCCATTCGCCGCCGGCGTGATCAGAGCCAGCAAACGCAGCAATCACGACCTCGGCGGGCGAGTGCAGCCCCGCAAGCTGCAGCACAAGCCCGCGTGCGAGACCCTCGGCGATCCGCTGGTCCCCCGCAATACCTATTGAACCGCAACGATCAAGTCGTTCGAGCACCGGCACGGGCGTAATCGAAGCAAACTCGTCTCTGATCTCGCGCAGCGCGTTCCATTGCTCTGTTGCCGCGTCACCACGGTGCGGCAGATCGACAACCGTGCGACTCGGCAGCGTGCCATCACCAAATCTCAATTCAAGAAACCCGCGATGTTCTGGTCGCCTCGCCCAAAGCAAGCGACTGCGCGAGTGTACGGCTGCAGCGATGCTTGCAAGATCAGGGGTTTCGCTGTGGCGAACCGCAATCTCTTCGGCACGGAGATCGGTGAGCTCTGCCCGCTCGGCAGACAGGGTTTCAAGAAACTGACGCAATTCGCGCTTCAGCTTGCGCCTACCCGAGGTGAGGCTGTCTACCCACGAGCCAATCATCATGAGCGGAGTGAACGCAACCATCATGAGGCTCATCGGGGAGCGGGTGATCGCAAACATGGCGCCACCCATCATCATGGGAGCGAGCATCGCCAGAAGCGGGATTCGGTTTGCTTGGGTGGGCTGTGGCGGCTTTGGCAGTTCTCGTTTCGTGAGGGGGAATCGAGGATCGACCCGCGGCGCGCGGGTGTGCGGGTAGCGGTGGTCGAGCGGCGCGCTGTCGTGTCGAGCCGCACGTAGCGGCGTGATTCGAATCTGAACTGAGCCGAGCTGAACCTCGGAGGTTCGAGTGATCACGATTTGCTCGGCTGACTGGCCATATACTTCGATGCCGTTCGCTGAGCCGAGATCTCGCAGCACTATTTTTTCGCCGATCTCGATAACCGCGTGCCGCCTCGACACACTTCGATCATCGATCAACACTCGGCTGAGCGGGTCGCGCCCAATCGTGTTGCTGCCTGCAACGAGGCTGTAGGTTGCGCCCTCTTGCGGTCCATTCAAAATCTCGACGGTGCCGAGCATCGGAATCGGCCTGTTTGCGCTCGGGCCAAACTCGGGTACCACTGTGACCTGCCACCCCGATTGCAGGCCAGAGGCGGCAACAAATGTTGTTGGGTCAAGCAGTTGCTCGCCGCGGCTGTCACCTGCGTTGCCGAGCAGGGTGATATGCCCGCGGCGCAGCGAGGCAAACTCTTCAAGGTTTGAGCCAGCGAAGAGGTCTGTGCGCATCAGCGAGTGCGCGAGCTCGCCGATTGTTGTGGTGACGTCGCAAGAGACGGTGATGTCGTGGTTCACGCCACCAGCAGCGCTGACACCGAGTTTTAGCTTCATGAGATTCCGTCTCTGCTCGTGCCTGATAAATCTGCTGAACGCCAGGTGCTGAACTCACCGAAAATAGCGCCCTAGTCTCCAGCCTGCTCACGAGCAGCGAGTTCTTTCTCAAACTCGTTCGCTTCGAGAGGCGCACCAAAATCGCTCCCCATCGACGCATGCGCCGAACACGTACCATAGATCGCAATTAGTAGGCCTTCTGG
>JAPXTT010000218.1:0-2528 GCA_033812395.1 Leucobacter sp.
GCCTCGCGATGCTCGCGGCAGTGCTTGCTTGGCTGCACTCGGCTCGTAACGGTGGGCCGCGTAAAGTCGACGCCTGAAACCGGTGAGCGGGCCACTACAGCAGGTGCTTGCCGCCGCGCCCTTTCATGCGCTCAACGAGGCCCTTCACGTCTTGGGCGTGCTGCTTTGAGGTGACGAGCAGCACGTCTGCGGTGTCAACGACCACGACGTCTTGCATGCCGACGAGTGCCACGAGTCGGTCGCTCTCGCTGACCACGATGCCGCTCGAGCGATCGCTCAGCACCTGTGCACCGTCGCCGAGCACCGCGAGGTCGCCCGCCCGCCCTCGTGAGAGCAGATTCGCGACGCTCGCGAAGTCGCCAACATCGTCCCATTCGAAGTGCGCGGTCACGCACACCATGCGGCCTGCTTCTGCGGCGGGTTCGGCGACGGTGTAGTCAATGGCAACCTTTGGCAGTGCCGACCAAAGGCGCTCGCGCACCTCGGCGGCACGGTCGGTGCCCCATGCGGCTGCGATTTCTCGCAGTGAAGCCACCATTTCTGGTTGCGCAAGCGCCATCTGTTCGAGCAGCACGCTGGCCTTGGCAATAAACATGCCCGCGTTCCAGAGATAGCCGCCGTGCTGCAGATAATTGGTAGCGGTCGCCTCGTCAGGTTTCTCGACAAACTCGGTCACGTCGTAGACATCGAACGGGGCAAGGTCACCGCGGGCCTGGCCGCAGGCAATGTAGCCGAAGCCGGTTGCCGGGAAGCCCGGGTGAATGCCGATTGTCGCAATGTAGCCCTGATCTGCCGCTTGCACCGCGGTGCGAACCGCCCGCTGAAACAGCACGTTGCCGCGAATCACATGGTCTGCGGCGAACGAGCCAAGAATCGCCTCAGGGTCGCGGCGTTCGAGCAGTGCGGCGGCGAGGCCAATCGCTGCCGATGAATCTTTGGGTTCGGTCTCGATGACCAGGTTGTCTGCTGCAATCTCGGGCAACTGACGCTCAACCGAGTCGCGGTGCGCGGCGCCTGTGACGACCATGATGCGCTCGGTGGGCACCAGGGGGGTGAGGCGATCCCAGGTGGTGCGCAGCAGTGAGTTGCCGCTGCCGGTGAGATCGAGCAAGAACTTCGGTGCGTTGGCCCGAGAGAGGGGCCAGAGGCGCGAGCCTGCGCCGCCCGCCGGAATCACGCAGGTGAAGCGATCCATCGCCGTGCTTTCATTCATAGGCTCAAGCCTACCCGTGGGTGAAGACGGGGTGCCCGCGCAACGAAGTCGGGCTGGCGTCGGGAAGTGCTATAGAAGAGTGCCATAATGGATTCGCGGCAGGTTCCCAGCTACAGGCGTGCGCGCGTGCGGCTGAGATTCTCGCTTTCGGATATTTCTTACTTCCGATGCAACCCGACTTTAGGAGGATGCTCGTGTCAGCTACGACCGCACAGGCGACGCCCGCGGCCTCGAAGAAGAGGCGCCCAGGCGGCACTCTCTACCGCGGCAATGAGGGAATGTGGTCGTGGGTGCTCCACCGCATCACCGGTGTTGCTATCTTCTTCTTTTTGCTCGTGCACGTGCTCGACACGGCGCTGATTCGCGTGAGCCCAGAGGCGTACAACGCGGTCATGGGCACCTACAAGAACCCGATTATGGGCCTTGGCGAGACCGCGCTTGTCGGCGCAATCGCGTTTCACGCGCTCAACGGCCTGCGCATCATTCTCGTCGATTACTGGAGCAAGGGCACCAAGTACCAGCGTGCAATGTTCTGGATTGTGATTGTGCTGTGGGTCATCGTGATGCTCGGCTTTACGCCGCGCCACCTGATGAACGTGTTCGGTCACTAAGGGCGAAAGGGCTAATCATGACTATGACTATCGAAAACCCTCGCTCGCAGGCTGCTGCGAAGAAGCGCACCAACTGGGAGAAGTGGGGCTGGATTTACATGCGCGCCTCGGGCGTGCTGCTCGTCGTGCTGATCTTCGGCCACCTCTTCTCGAACTTGATGGTTGGTGACGGCATCTCGGCGATTGACTTCGGCTTCGTCGGCGGCAAGCTTGCAAACCCGTTCTGGCAGGTCTGGGACATTCTTCTGCTCTGGCTCGCGCTGATTCACGGCACGAACGGCATGCGCACCATCGTTAACGACTACGTGAGCCGCCCTGGCCTCGCCAAGGGTCTGAAGGTCGCACTGTTTCTCTCGGCCGCCCTGCTGATCTTGCTCGGCACTCTTGTGGTGCTGACCTTCGATCCGTGCCCCGCGGGTGCCCCCGCTGACCTGGTCGCATCGTTCTGCGCCGATCTCTAGATCTACAGTTTCTGCTTAAAGGAGTAGCGAACCCGTGACTACCAACACCCACGAGGGCGAACAGGTGACCGTCAAAGATGGCGTCACCTACCACCAGTTTGACGTTGTAATCGTCGGCGCAGGCGGCGCAGGTATGCGCGCCGCGATCGAGGCGGGGCCAAAGGCCAAGACCGCGGTCATCACGAAGCTCTACCCGACTCGCTCGCACACGGGCGCGGCGCAGGGCGGCATGGCCGCTGCGCT